>CAZZJP010000009.1:0-25093 GCA_964654555.1 uncultured Desulfobulbia bacterium | reverse complement strand
TGTTTCAACTTTGACAAGCTGCGTTCGCAGTTGAGCTATTTTCTGCGTTTGGCCCAGCAGAACACCCGCTTGCTCCATCTGACCGGCCTTTCTGATCCCAACAGGTTGTGGGAAAAAGCAGATAAGAATATATTTACCGTGGCTGACAATTTTGGCCGGCAATTATCCACTATCTTCAAGGCCAGTAATCTGCCGGATTCCGATGCCCATACCCTTGAACGTATCGGCAAGGCCTCAAACTGGTTTCGGGAAAAGTTCACCGCTGTCTTTTCTGAACTGGAGCAAAACGCCCATATAGAGAGCGACAATGCGGAGCTTCGTAAAAAAATTGACCGGGCCCTTAATAATCTGAAGCTGGAAATCACCGTTAAGCGGGCCGGGATCAGCTGCTGCGAGAAAGGATTTTCTCCGGCGGATTACCTGCGTGCCATATCCAAGGCAGAGCTGGATTTTATACCGCAAAAGGTCAATAAGGCACAGGCTCCAGCCTATACCGAATCTGACATCGCCCATCCCGGATTGTATCAGACCTTGCGGGAGTGGCGAAACCGGCTGGCCGCGGAACAGGGCATTGAGCATTTTCAGATAATACATCAGAGGGTTTTAATTCAGATAGCTGTCCGTTTACCTGACAACAAAACAGAATTAAAAAAGATACCAGGGGTTGGCCCTAAAACCATGGAGAAATACGGGGATGATCTGGTGGCAATGGTGACAAAATATCGCCGGGAGCAGGGGGTTACCATCGTGGATATCCCGGCCCCCAAGGCCGTCCCCGCAGGGGAAAAACCAGCGTTAAAAAAAACCGCTTCATCAGGCACCAGGGATGTCAGCCTGCGGATGTTTCAGGACGGGATGACGATTGCCGAGATAGCCGAAGAAAGGGGGCTTGTCCAATCAACCATCGAGACCCATCTCTGCTTTTTTATTGAAAATGGACGGTTAGATATCAACAAATTACTCTCAATCGAGCGGCAGAATGCGATTGAAGAGGTTCTGGACAGGCTGCAGACAAATTCCCTCAGCGAGGTAAAGGCTGCCATGGGAGACGATTACACCTATGGGCAATTAAGAATGGTAGTGGCCCGGCGCAATTACAAGGATGAGGAATAAAAAATGAAAACTGTACTTTATGAGGTCTGAAATAATATTATGACACTTTGGGAAGAGACAATACCACTGATGAAGGCAGGCTATCACAAGGCCCTGGTAAATGAGGCCTATGGAAAATCCTCTATGGGCAGAAAGGTTTATCCACCGCGGGATATGGTCTTTAACGCCATGCGTCTGACCCCCTTTGATGAGGTCAGGGTGGTGATTATTGGCCAGGATCCTTACATAAATGAGTACAGGGGCGTTTCCGAGGCCCATGGCCTCTGCTTTTCGGTTCGTGATGGTATTCCAATTCCGCCCTCATTAAAAAACGTCTTTCAGGAAATCACAAATAGTATTTATCATGGCAAACCGCAGAAGTTTTCGCCGGATCTAAGCCGATGGGCAAAGCAGGGGGTATTGCTGTTGAACGCCAGCCTGTCTGTGATTGCCGGGAGATCAAATTCTCATGCCGGACTTGGCTGGCAAAAGCTCACCGACGATATAATCAAGACCATTTCTCAGCAGCGGCAGCAGGTGGTTTTTATGCTCTGGGGAGCCTTCGCCCAGAAGAAGGCCCAACTCATCGACCCAAATAAGCACTGCGTCCTTAAAACCACCCACCCATCACCGCTTTCCGCTCATCGCGGCTTTCTTGGTTCCGGCATATTTGTTAAATGTAACGCCTATCTTGAACAACATGGCCAGCCAGCCATTATCTGGTAAGACTTCGGAAATCCCCGGACCCGAATGGCCGGGCATACCTGCCAAACTATATTATCCCCTTACGCTTGGCCTTGGTCAACGCCTCACGGCGGCTTTTGGCGTGCAGCTTTTCGTAGATCTTCTTGATATGGGAATGAATTGTATGGGGACTGATATTCAGGAGGGCAGCCAGTTCCTTATAAGTGTTACCAAGCTCCAGGCCGGATAATATCTCCTTTTCCCGGGCCGACAGTATATACTCCTCACTGATTTTAACCTCCTGCAGCTCACTGATAATGGCCCGGGCGATTTTAGGGCTCATGGGAGCGCCGCCCTGGCAGAGATTATGAATTGATTCAATCAGCTCTCTTGGTGTCGCCCCTTTAAGGATATAACCAGAGGCCCCGGCCTTGATAGCGGCGAATACCGTGTCCCGGCCGTCAAATACCGTATGCACCATAATATCAATTAGGGGATGTTTTTCCTTCACCAGCCGAATAAGCTCAATACCGCTCATCCCCGGCAGCCCCAGATCAACCAGCATAAAATCAGGCGGCTCCCCCTCAAGCTGGGCAAGAACCGCCTCGGCCGAACCATAGCTGCCCACAATCTCCATATCCGCTTCACCACCCAAGAGCAATAAGAGATTATCTCTCAGCATACTGTTATCTTCAACAATCATTATCCGCATCTGCCCTGCTCCCCGTTTAACTTATTCAGTGAAGGCGGTAAATCGCTCTCAATACCGAATCGTAACTGTTCAGAAATACCTCAGGTTCGATCAGATGCTGCTGACTGAACAGTTACGCGCCCTTCAAACATTTTCCTGCCGACAGACCAGATGTTCCGAATCAGCCTTCAGAGGGATTATAATATCAATATTCAAACCATTTTCCGCCCTTAAACTCAACTCTCCGCCCAAATCACGGCAGCGGGCACGCATACTCAATATTCCCCGGCCATGTCTGTTGCGCTCAATATCACCGGCATCGGCCCCGCCATCATCGGCCAGATTAAGACGCAGGGTCTCTCCATCTATAATAATAGCAAGCCGTACCTTACCAGCCTGGGCGTGTTTAATAATATTAGTCAGGCCTTCCCTGATAATCTTAAACATGTTCATCGTCAAGAGAGATGAAGGGCGGCAGGCCTTGGGATTCAAGACATGATGCATCTCAAAATTTATGCCATGCGCCTCCAGGGTCTTAAAGCAATACTGCCTTAAATCGGCCAGCCAGCTCGGCCAGTTTACCTCACGACCGTCCAGGCTGTCCATATAATTACGTATTTCCAGCATGCTGTCCTGGCAAATATCAGCAATATTTTCCAAAACCCGGCGGTTCTCCTCATCCGTTGTCCGGGCGGCATTCATTTCGGCTAACAGTTTTATGTTAGTCAGATTACCGCCAATACCATCGTGGAGATCATTCACCAGCTGTTTCTTAACCTTCTCATGGCGCTTCCGTTCACTGATGTCACGGATAATAACTACCTCATGCTGCTGACCCTTAATTGTCAGATGGGCGGCAGAAAACTCAATAGGGATCTTTGTTCCCTGAGCGTTTACAGCCATAAGCTCAAAGGCCCGGCCGGAATCATTCAGGCGCTGAATATGGGCTCTAAGGGTAGCTCCCCGCTCCTCACCCTCATCATCAGATGACATTATGGTCTTAAAAATATTGGCCCCCATTACCGCCTCACTGCTGAAACCAAATATTTTTTCTGCCGCTGGATTCCAGTAGGAGATATTATCCTTCTGATCAATAAGAATAATAGCATCATTGGCGGTACTGGTAATGGCGGCATGCAGTTTTTCCCGCTCCTCTAATTCCTGCCGATAATTAATAATCGACGTCTGCATTCGGGCAAAACCATCGGCGGTCTCTTGAATTTCCTGGAATATGGAGTCCGCCTTGATGGTGGGGGTCATATCATTTTTCTCAATGGCCCTGGCCGCTTCCTGAAGGGCAACCACCGGCCGGGTAATAGACCTGGCAAAAGCCATGGCCAACAGGGAGGCAATACCGGAGAGCAGCACTGTATAAATAATATTCAATTTCCGACTATGTTTTATCTCTCCAAGATAATCATCATCAGGAATATATACCCCGATAACCCAGGGCAATTTTTTATCGGCAAAGGGGGTGAACATGGCCGTATACCGCTTGCCCTTACAGAGAAAAGAGGTGAAGACCGGCTTTGGCAGACGCATATTACCATCCTTATCATAATGCCACTTCACCGAGGCAAAGGCCTTGGTAATCACCGGATTATCAAGCTCATCAACACTGGCGAGATGGGTGGCTCCTGTGGGGCCGGTATGGACAATCAAACGTTTGATATCATGATAGGCGATGACATCGCCATTACGGTTCAGCATAAATGCCTCGCCGGATTTACCGACCCGCAATTTACCGATAAAGGTAGAAAGCTCGGCAATATCAATATCCACTCCAACCACCCCCTGCAGACGGCCCTGGCTATTATAGGAAGAACCGGCTATGGTAATCCCAGGCCGCTGGGAGGTAAAAAAGATGTAAGGATCCGTCCAGACGATATGATTATTGCGAATGGCCTTCCGGTACCATGGACGCTGCCGCGGGTCATAGGTATCACTTGGATCGTTCTCCCGGGCAAGTATTTTGTAATTACTGTCCCGCCAGGTCAGCTGGCAGGTTCTACCCTTGGGGCCATATTTAATAATCTTGGTACGAAAACCATTTTTAATCCTGGAATTATCACGATTGACATAGAAAAAATCCCCATCAGGCGTCCCGAAATAGATCCCGGCCAGATGGGGATAGGTGGCCAGTTGATCAAAGAAATAATGTTCCAGGGCGCCAAAGCCCACCGCGCTCTCATGAGTTACCACCCTGGAGCTTAGCAGCAATTTAGTGAGGTTGGCAGCGCTTCTGGCCTTATAGAGATGATTATACGACTGCTCCATGGTCAGGTCAGAGATATTAACCATAATATCCCGTGAATGACGCAAAAGAATGTGCTGTGAATTAAAATAGGAGGAGGGGATAATAATAAGGTTAGCTCCCCATACTAAGAGAATTGAACCGATTATAGTCGCCCAGCGCATGGAAATTTTCATCATAACCACCCAAAAGGATTAAAAATAAGACCTGGGTACAGATACCCATAAATACCCCGGCCGGGGTATTTATTAATTACTGCATTCTATGGTATATATATTAAATATTTCTATTAATGAATATAATTAATGATCAGGCCATGATGAATAGTCAAAGCAACAATAACAGTCAGTATCCACAACCGCTGCCGATATCATTTGCCCGCAAGCAAATGGGGAGCGGCCCTGTCAGGCCGGCCTGCTTAACCAAATACGGCTATGGCTATTATCTGTTCTGGGGTAACTCCATGGAGCAGGCCTTTAACAAAATGATCGACTTTTGGGAAAAAAGGCGGCTTGACAGCAATGAGTCATTAGTTCTTGAGATGCGGGATCTGGATCAATATCTCGTAGAGAACGGCTTTGTCCCCCCGGACAAAGAAGAAGAATCCCTGCGGCTGGCTGGAATAATAAATCAGTTTAATAATAATCAACCACCACGCAGTCACTAAGGGCCTGTAAATTTATCCCTCGGCCTTATAACCCTTTTCCCGCAGATAGTTTTCAATATCAAGCGGCGAAAATCCAATTTTTTCCGCCACCCTATGGGCATGACTGTCTCGCGATATCCCCGAAATCATCCTATAGGTAGGTTTATCATCCTTAAAGTCCGCATGCAGATATTGTCCCTGGCCCTGTTCACAGAATCTATCCACCAACTCGTAACTGTGAGTTACCAGCATGGTATTATTACCAATGGCAAGAAAACCATTCATAATATCCACCGACAGGGTTATCTTTTCATTGGTGGTGGTACCTTCAGCTATCTCATCTAAAATAGCGAGACTACGGGGAGTTACCGAATAAAAGATATCCCTTGTAACCTTTAATTCCGTACCGAAACGGCCCTCATGGTCTGCGAGACTATCAAAGGAGGGGGCCTGGTAGGTTATATGATCGGCCATATTAATCATAGCGGCACTGGCTACTACGGGTGCCCCAATCTGGGCCAGAAGCTGATTCTGGACGATGGTCTTGCAGTAGGTGGTTTTACCGCCACTGTTAGGGCCGGTGATAAAGGTCATCCGAGCCTTGGTCAGGTTCACATCATTGGCCACAAAATTTGGATCATCCTTGGCACTAATGGGATTACGCAGACCGCGGGCCACAAAGAAATGACTGGTCTCATTGGTAATCTCCGGGATGGTCGTTGGGTGCGGCATATCTTCCGCGAACCGGACAAAGGACAATAACTCATCAATGGCCGCCACCGCCTCAAGAGCAGAGCCGAAACGATTAGATTCCAGAAGCATCTCTCGTACCGGCAGAATAGCAGTTTCGTAATCTATGATAGGCTTAATCAGCAAGCCGTAAAGACCGCCGCCTGCCGTCATCATGGTGAAGAGCAGACAGAGAACCAGGGCCTTGGGGGGATTCATGAATGGAATAAGCCAACCGGCCAGAAAAAAGAGAGCGGCAAGACCCGGCCCCCAGAAACCAAGCCCCAGGCGGGTGGGATAAAAGCGTAATCCCGGATTAAAAATGGTCTTGTCACTCCTGGCTTTAAGACCGCTCAAGGTACGATAAACCGGGCCTTCCACCATCTCTCTGGTAATAGAACGGTTAAAACTCTTAATGGTCTTAACCATGGAATCCAGATAAACCGTCTCCGGCTGCGGAATTTTTTTGACCAGAGTCATCATCTTCTCAATGGCCCGCATGGCTTTTTTATAATCACCATAAGCCGTCATGGGGTGAATATGGGCATTAAGAAATGTAAATATATCCGCCTCTCCCTCATGGAAACCGACAAGAAAGTCCTTAATCGCCTTTTGCAGATTGACATTGGCAGCCAACTCACAGAAGGCATCCTGCTTGGCGTACACCAGCTCAATTGATTCCGGCGGATTAATGAGAGAATGGCAGAGATGAGCAGCCCCGACAAAAGTCTTGGTGTAATCTAAGGACTTAAAGAGTTTGTGAATCTCAATGGTTTCTAAGGTACGTTTATCTATTACGGTTTCAGGCAGAAGTTCAAGCATTTTTTCGCTGCTGACTTCATCACCCTCTAACCGTTCATTTATAACTTCATTTCTAAAATTGAGCTCAATAATGAGCTTTTCACTGTCAACCTTTTCCATACATCTCCAGACAAAAAAGTAAAAAAGCGCCCCATTGACAAGGCGCCGCTTAATAAGCAAAATATAACACTGCATATATTCCATAAGAAAACAATAATAGCAAGGAGCATCTACTGCCAGCCGGCATTTACAGCCTGCCGTCTGGAATATACGGGCTCTGAATAACAAGATGAATCATCGCCGAATAACCTCTTATTTTTAGCTTGTACCAAGCTAATATTTTGTGATACAAAAATATAATTGAATTGGTAACTGTTCAGTTGCGCCCAATCCGGAGTTTCGCAAGCCCGCTTACCTGCTGAACGGTATTATCAACCATATCTTGGACACATCCAGAGTCTGCGCTTTCCTGAACAGTTACCCAAGAACCAAGGTATTCCTGATTTCAATTTTTAACATCATGGTGAAAAATAATGAGCAACAAAAATGAACCAAAGATTATAATTATTGATGAATCAACAGTGGAGGCCTCCTCCCTCATGGTACTTCTAAGTCCCTTAAGCCGAAATATCAGCATCTTCATGGATTACGAGAAAGGTCATGACGCCATCAGCCACACCTTAAATGCCGACAGTCACTTCGATTTGCTGTTCATCGTCTTCCCCCCGCCAAACGCCAATGAAGAAAAAAACAAGCTGGCCATCAAAACTATGGCGCTGGCCCTGCGCAACGGCTCAGCAGAACGTACCATTATTCTGGGCGGCGGTAAGATGCCGCCCAGATATGCAAAAATCAAAAACGGGGAACACCTGCTCTCCAAACCTATTACCCGTCAGCGGCTCAAAGAGGTACTACGCCCCCTGGGCTATGATCTGCCGCGTCTGAACTGCTGGGAATACATGCACTGCGGCCGGGAACCCAACGGCCTGCGCGTCAGTAGCCAGGGGGTATGTCAAGCCGCACTGGAATGCGCCGCCTCTGATATGCATGGCGGTAAGAATGGCGGCCGGGTATGCTGGGCCGTCAGCGGCACTCTTTGCGGCGGCTGCGTGCAGGGTTCTTTTGCCTGTAAGATAAAAGACTGCATGCAATGCGATTTTTACCATCTTGTTCAAAAGGAAGAGGATGAGGTCTTTGAGAGCATTGATTCCATCCTCAACCGTCTGCGCCATAAACGAGAGCAGTTAACGGATTAGCGTCATTCAATAATTGCATTTACCATCCTGGTCAGGTAACATAGGGCTCATAAACAGATCACGAACTAATGAGTTTAGTTCTTTCCAGTTAATCACTTCCAATATATTACAATGATAACCCTGCTTGACTATGGTGCCGGTAACGTCAGAAGCGTCCGTAACGCCATTAAAAAATTAGGCTTTAAGATTAAAGACGCGGCCTCGGCCAGAGACATTAACCAGGCTGAAAAGTTAATTTTCCCAGGAGTAGGCAGTTTTGGCAGCGCCATGACCCGTCTGCGGGAATTAGGTTACATAGATGCCCTGCGGGACTATTTATTGGCCGATCGGCCCTTTCTCGGCATCTGTCTCGGACTCCATACCCTGTTTTCCGGCAGTGAGGAGTCCCCCGGCATCGAAGGGCTGGGGATCATTCCCGGCGCCGTGGGCCGTTTTGACCTTGGTCTTGCCCCGCTTGCCATTCCCCATATAGGTTGGAACGGTATCCAACGCCGCAAAGATTCCATCATTTTTGATAATTACAAGAACGAAAAGCTCTATTTTGTCCACTCCTATCGGGCCATGGAGACAGATGCCAACCGCGGCTGGATTCTCACCACCACCAATTACGGAGAGGAGTTTATCAGTTCTGTAAACCGGGGCAATGTCTGTGCCACTCAGTTCCACCCCGAAAAAAGCGGGGCCGCCGGGCTCAAAATTCTCCAGAACTTTCTATCCGCGGATAAAGTGCTTGAGTTGAGCAGCAAACCAGCAGCCACCGACAACGAGACTAAGCTGGCAAAACGAATTATCGCCTGTCTTGACGTCCGCAGTAATGACAACGGTGATCTAATCGTCACCAAAGGCGACCAGTACAATGTCCGGGATGAGGGTGAGGTGAGAAATCTTGGTAAACCCGTGGAACTCGCCCGTCGGTATTTTAAGGAGGGGGCCGATGAAATAACCTTTCTGAACATCACTGGTTTCCGGGATTTTCCCCTAAAAGATCAACCTATGTTAGAGGTCTTAAAACGTACCTCAGAACAGGTTTTCGTACCGCTGACCATCGGCGGCGGCATCCGCGACTTTACCGATTCTCAGGGCCGCGATTACTCGGCCCTGGATGTAGCTTCAGAGTATTTTCGTTCCGGAGCCGACAAAATATCCATCGGCAGCGATGCCGTGTACACGGCAGAAAAATACCGCCTCCAGGGCCTCCATGATAACGCCATCAGCCAGATTTCAGAGCGTTATGGCAGCCAGGCGGTGGTCATCTCTGTCGATCCGAGACGAATATATGTCAAAAATGAGACAGAGGCGGCGGATCACCACGTCATAAAAACCACTCTGCCCGGCCCTAAGGGCGAGGAGTACTGCTGGTATCAATGCACGGTGAAGGGCGGCCGTGAGGGCCGTGACTTGGATGCCCTGACCCTGGCCCAGATCTGCGAAAAGCTGGGAGCTGGCGAGATATTACTGAATTGTATCGACCGGGACGGCACTAATATGGGATTTGACCTGGAGCTTATTAACCTGATACGTGATAATGTCGGTATCCCGGTTATCGCCTCCAGCGGCGCGGGCTGTCCGGCCCATTTTGCCGAGGTCTTTGCCAGCACCAGAGCCGAGGCCGCTCTGGCCGCCGGCATATTCCATCGCCGGGAGGTGCCGATTGGTAAGGTCAAAGAGTATTTGGCCAAGGCTGGAGTGGAGATCAGAAAGCAGTAAACTGCCCTACTGCGGTTCCAGATGAATTACCACATCCACCACCTGAAGATCGGAGTTTATGATACGGTTTTTAACCGCTTTGCCTATTTCATGGCCCTGGCGGACAGTGATATCCCCATCCACCACCATATGAAGGTCTACATAAAGCCTGGCCCCAGATAAGCGGGCCCGCAGGCGGTGAATATCGCATACCCCCGGCATCAGCATAGCTATTTCTCTAATTTGTCTGCAAATCTCATCATCGGCGCTGGTATCAACCAGTTCCTTTAAACCAGGCAGCATAATTTTGTGAGCGGCTTGCAAAATAAACAGGGCAACTACAACCGCCCCCAACCGATCCAGAAAGGCCATCCCCGGCAGCACAATACTAGCGACTATAGAAACCAGCGCCGGAATAGAACTCATGGCATCACTGCGATGATGCCAGGCATTCGCCAGAACCGCGCCGCTACGGCACTTCTCCCCCGCCTGTCTTGTCCAGCGGTAAAGCGCCTCCTTCACCAACACCGAGAGTGCCGCTACTCCGGCGGTGATCAGATCCGGCCGAATATGCCTGCCGCCATGAATGGTCAAAAAGGCCTGGCGGATAATCCCCACCGCGGCCAGCACCAGCATCAACCCCACAAAAAGGGTAATAATAGTCTCAATGCGGCGATGGCCGTAAGGATGATCCGCATCCGCCGGTTTAGACCAGAAATAAGAACCGATAATGATTGCCAGATCAGAGATGGTGTCCGACAGACTGTGGATGGCGTCTGCCACCAGGGCCTGACTATGCCCCACTATCCCGGCCCAGAATTTAACCGTTGTCAACAGGATATTAACTATCAGACCGACAACAGTAACAAAACGAATATAACGGGAGTTATTGTACTTTTGAATGTTCAGGGGAGGCATAGCAAATTTCACCTTCCGAATTAATATTTCGTACCAGTTCACCATGGGTATCCATTTGGAGTAACCCCGAGCCGTATGAGTTCACCAGTGTCTTAGATTCGGAGTCTGCACTTTCCTGTTCGATTTGGACTCTAACCTATACTCCCTATCAATATGAGGAGTTCAAAACCGGCGAAGATGAGGTGCTGGTAAACTCTTACAACATTTCACCCCTCAGGGCCTTGGTACAGTTGATTTTTTACTATGTACTCAGCCACCGCTGCCGGGGTAAGAGTGCGGATATCCCGCCCCGCCGCCACCGCTGTCCTGAGCATGGAAGATGAAACAGCATGAGCCTCCATGGCAGGCACATATATTTCCCCTGCCACTCCCGCCGCCTGCCAGCTTTTACCATCATCCACCGTGCTGAAGGCAGGAAAAAACTCCGTGATGTATTCAGCCGCCGGTATCAGACTGCCGGGACGGTTCAAAATCACGAGATGAGCCTCGTCAGGGAGCAAATCATACTCCTTCCAGGTATGAATGTCAGCAAAGGCATCAAGCCCGATAATAAAATAAAGCTGCGATCCGTTGCCCTGCCGCAGAGCGCGGAGGGTGTCAATGGTAAATGAGGGGCCGGGTCTCTCCCCCTCCATGGCGCAGGCCGAGAGACCCGGCTGCCCGGCAACAGCCAGTTCCAGCATGGTTAGCCGTTCTCTAAATTGGGTGATGGGGCTACCGCCCTTATGAGGAGGCCGAGCAGCAGGCAGCATAAGAACCCCATCCAGCGCGAAGTGTTCCCTCACCCCCAAAGCGGCGGATAGATGACCATTATGTACCGGATCAAAGGTACCACCGAGAATGCCGATCTTTTTCCCTCTGCCCCAGACTCTGCCCATTACCCTAACCCAGGCGGCCTGATTTCAGATTAGCAGTCACTCCCGAACCTGACCGCTGCCGTAGACAATAAACTTCTTAGTGGTCAATTCTTTCAATCCCATGGGGCCATAGGCATGCAGCTTGGTCGTACTGATCCCGATTTCCGCCCCCAGGCCGTATTGACCGCCATCGGCAAATCTGGTGGAGGCGTTAATCATCACCGAAGAAGAATCCACCTCCCGGATAAAGCGCTGAGCGTTGGCGTAGCTCTCGGTGAGAATGGTCTCCGTGTGCTGAGAGCCGTGGGCAGCAATATGATCCATGGCCTCATCAATATCAGCCACCACCTTCACGGCCAAAATCAACTCCAGATACTCCCGATCCCAGTCTGTATCATCGGCGGCCTGAGCTTCAGCCCAAAGGGCCATAGTCTCAGAACACCCCCGCATAGTAACTCCGGCCTCAGCAAGACGTCTGCCGACAAAGGGCAGAAATTTCGGGGCCGCCTCCCTGTGTACCAGCATAGTCTCCAGGGCGTTACAGACTCCCGGCCGCTGGGCCTTACTGTTAAGGATAATAGCCGCGGCCATCTCAAAATCGGCATTATAATCCACAAAGGCATGACAAACGCCCTTATAATGTTTCAAGACCGGAATTCTGGACTTCTCGGCCACAAAGCGGATAAGCCCCTCACCGCCGCGGGGGATAATCAAATCTATATAGGCCTCCTGGGTTAAGAGGGCATTAACCGCCTGCCGGTCAGTGGTGGGAATCACCTGAATAATGGCGGCTGGAGCCCCCTCGGCGGCTAAGGCATCCTGCAAAATTTTAGCGAGAGCCAGATTAGAATGGATGGCCTCGGAACCGCCGCGCAGGATAACGGCATTCCCGGCCTTCAGGCAGAGAGCGGCGGCATCAATGGTAACATTAGGCCGTGACTCATAGATCATGGCGATAACCCCCAGAGGTATCCGCATGCGGCCCACCGTAATACCGCTGGGCCGTTTATTCATCTCGCTGATCTCACCCACCGGATCAATCAGGGCTGCTACCTCACGCAGACCGTCAATCATGGAATCAATGACCCGGTCTGACAAAGTCAGGCGGTCAAGCATGGCGGCGGCAAGTCCCTTTTCCCGACCTGCTCTCAGATCTTTTTCGTTTTCCTGCTGGATAATCTTAATCTGCTGCCGCAATTCATCGGCCACCCGGTTCAAAACCCGGTTCTTGACCTCGGTTGACATGGAGGCCGCCGCCCTGGCGGCCAGCCTGGCCTCTCGGGCCATCTGGGTTATGGTTTCCTCTACAGACATAATATCCCCCATTCCTTTTTTGACTGATTGCCGCTATAACAGCACCAGATTATCACGATGAATAATCTCCTCGCTGTCAACAAAACCTAATATCTCTTTGATTTCCTTACTCTGTCGCCCCTGGATTTTCCTGATATGACGAGCGGCATAATTTACCAGACCGGCGGCGAGAGGCTCGCCGTTAGCATCTAAGCAATGCACCGGATCACCAATTCCGAAATCCCCTCTAATTTCGACAATTCCAGAGGGCAGCAGACTCTTGCCTCCGGCCATAATCGCCTGGCAGGCCCCTTCATCCAAAACCAGAAAGCCCTTGGGACGGAGGGTATAGGCAATCCAGTGCTGGCGGCTGTGCATAATTTCATCCTGGGGCAGAAAGAAGGTACCCACAGGCTCCCCGGTAAATAGACGCCGCAGAATCCCGGCCTCCCGGCCGCAGCAGATTAACGAACTACCGCCCCGCGCCGCCACCATCCGGGCCGCCATAATCTTGCTGCGCATACCGCCGGTACCCAGGGCACTGTGGACATGCCCGGCCATATCCTCCACCTCCTGATCAACACGCACCACCGTATGTACCAGCCGGGCCTCGGGATCAAGAGCGGGATTAGCGCTGTAAAGGCCGTCCACATCCGTGAGGCAGATCATAATATCCGCCCCGATGAGATTGGTGGTCATTGCCGCCAGGGTATCGTTATCACCAAAGCGCAGCTCCTTAACGGAGACCGTATCGTTTTCGTTAATTATCGGCAGAAGCTGCCAGTCAAACATGGTAAAAATGGTATTGCGGATATTCAGATAACGATCACGATTGGCCAGATCATTATGGGTGAGCAAAACCTGGGCCACCTTTTGCTGCCGGGCCTCAAAGATGTCCTCATAGACCCGCATCAGGGCACCCTGGCCAAAGGCGGCCGCAGCCTGCTTTTCTTTCATGTTCAGGGGCCGGTTACCGAGCCCCAAAGCCTTACGGCCGGCAGCCACGGCTCCTGAGGAAACCAGAATAATCTCCAGGCCGCTCTGGCGCAAAGCCGTTAGATCATGAGCCAGTTCCTCCATGACCGGCCGGTTCAAGCCCTGGGAGGTGGTAAGGACAGCGCTCCCCACCTTTACCACGAGACGCCGGGCTCCCTTTAAAAGCTGCCGCCGCCGGTTCAGGCCCTCATCAATATCGAGTTGAAAAGTCATTCCTCTGACACCGCCATAATGGCGGCCAGTTTATCCTTTAATTCCGCCATCCCCAGCCCCTCCAAGGCCGAGACCATCAAAACATCCAGCCCCTGTTTCTGAAAATGGCAGCTCAATGCCGCCAACTGCTCCTCATCGTCGATGAGGTCTATCTTGTTCAGAACAATGAAGCGCTGACGGCTGGCCAATTCGTCCCGATAGAGGCGCAGCTCCTCCTCTAAGACCTGATAATCCAGCCAGGGATCAAGAGCGGCAGCATCAATAACATGGAGCAGCACCTTAGTTCGTTCAATATGGCGCAAAAATGTGTGACCCAGCCCAACCCCTTGATGAGCGCCCTCAATGAGGCCGGGAATATCAGCGATAACGCAGGGGGTATCAGAATATTCAAATCTCAGGATACCAAGCTGAGGCTCCAGAGTGGTAAAGGGGTAAGCGGCGATCCGAGGCCGGGCCGCCGACAGCTTGGAAAGCAGGGTGGATTTACCAGCGTTGGGCAGGCCGATGAGGCCCACATCAGCCAATAATTTCAATTCGACCTTCAGCCAGCGTTCTTCACCCAGTTTACCAGGCGTGGCTCGGCGTGGAGCCCGATTATGGGCGGTGGCGAAACGGACATTGCCCTGACCGCCCATTCCGCCGCTGGCCGCGAGAAAACGCTCGCCCTCGGTTACTAAATCGGCCAGCAGCTCGCCGGTCTCGGCATCCTTGATTAAAGAACCACGGGGCACTAAGACAATTTTATCGCCCCCCTTGCGGCCATGGCGTTTCTTACCCATACCCGACACCCCGTTTTCTGCCATGAAATGAGAACGGTACTGAAAATCAGTCAGGGAGAGGAGGTTACGGCTGGCCTCGAGATAAACGCTGCCACCATGCCCGCCGTCTCCGCCGTCCGGGCCGCCCTTGGGAACAAACTTCTCCCGCCGGAAGCTCAAACAACCGCGGCCGCCGTCACCACCCTTAACAAAAAATTTAGCCTCATCAACAAAGGACATATCTCACCGCCGCCCATAAAAAAACCGGATCAGCAATTCACCGCCAGCCGCCCGTTAAGGATCGTCCGCCGACAACAGCTGTCCGGTATTAACCCTGTAAACAGGAGTTTCTAATTTGCTTCCGCCGGATATATGCTTACCCGCTTACGATTACGGCCAAAATCCTCAAAGGTTACCACCCCGTCAATCTTAGCGAACAGGGTATAATCACGCCCGCAGCCCACATTGGTACCGGGATGAATCTTGGTTCCCAGTTGACGAACCAGAATATTACCAGCCTTAACAATCTGACCGCCAAAACGCTTGACGCCGCGCCGTTGTCCCTGACTATCGCGGCCGTTCCTTGAGCTGCCGCCTGCCTTTTTATGTGCCATGCTGAAACCTCTATTTTCTTAATTTAGTAATCTCAGCCCTGGGAGCTTTCATAACAATGAAGGCCCTGAGCCGGATAGTCACTATTCATCCAGGCGCTGTCAGGCCTGAATTTCCTGAATCTCAAGACTGGTGAAATACTGCCGATGGCCCTTCATAACCTGATAGCCCTTCCGTTTCTTCTTCTTAAAGACCAGAACCTTCTTTTCACGATCCTGTTCAATGATCTTGGCATTGACCTTAGCCCCTTCAACAACGGGCTGCCCGATCTTAATATTTTCACCGTCAGCGACCAGTAAAACATCCTCAATAACAATGGAATCACCGACATTACCGCTCAATTTCTCCACCCGCAGACGCTCTCCGGCTTCCACCTGGTACTGCTTACCACCAGTACGAATAATCGCGTACATAATTACCTCCAATTTATATTACTCACCGCTGCCATCAATTTCATTCCAACGGCCACATTAGCTCAAGAAACAGAATTACTTACCATATCCATTATTTTTGTCAAGTAAAAGCGACAGCAAGGCGGTATAATCCATGATTATTTATGTTCGATGCCCCACACAAAGGGCGTATGCAATACGCCCCTACGTCCGTGCCTTTTGGGGTGGGGGAAAACCGGTTTTGCTACTTGTTCTGTTATCCGAACCCCAGATAATGGCGTACTTTTCTACAGCCAAATGGCTGTCCGGCTCAATAATTATCTGAATCTGCAAATCATCCTCTATCTCATGGATAGTTGAGGCCTCATCCTTAAGCATCATGGCTGCGACCCTGGGATTGACCTTAATGGTGGCTCGAGCTGCTCCCGGCAGCCGCCCCTTGGCAATTTCCCTGAAGATCTCATAGGCCACGGTACGGCGTGATTTAACCCAGCCATTGCCGGCGCAGCAATTACACGGCTCACACATAATCTGGACAATATCCTCCCGGCTCCGCTTGCGGGTCATCTGCACCAGGCCGAATTCAGATACTTTTAAGACGTTAACCCGGCATTTATCACGTTTAACTGCCTCCTGCAGAATTCTTACCACCTCTTCCCGGTGGGCCTCCTGCTCCATGTCGATAAAATCGACAATGATTATGCCGCCGATATTCTTGAGACGCATTTGATAGGCGATCTCCTTGGCCGCCTCCATATTGGTCTTGTAAATGGTATCCTCCAGGTCGCGCTTCCCCACATAACGACCGGTATTGACATCCACTACGGTTAAGGCCTCGGTATTTTCAATAATTATATAACCACCGCAGCGCAGCCAGACCTTTTTGTTTAAGACCCGGCTGATGTCCGTCCCAATCCCATAGGCATCAAAAACCGGAACATTTTCAGCAAAATGATGCACCTTGTTCAAGAGGCGGGGGGCAAAGTTCTGGACAAATTGCCAGACCCGCTCATAGGTCGCCTTGTCATCCACCACCACCCGGTCGACACTCGGTGAGAAGACATCCCGCACCACCCGCAGGGTAGTATCCAGATCCTTATAGAGCAGATATGGGGCCTTGTGAACGGCGGCCGAGTCCTGAATTTCCATCCACAGGTTGAGCAGAAACTCCATATCGGCTTCCAAAAGGGCATGAGTGGCATTCTCTCCCACTGTCCGCAGAATAAAACCGGTATCCGCCGGCCGGAGATTTTCAATAATCTCCTTCAACCGGCCCCTGGTTTCTTCATCCTCAATCTTGCGGGAAATGCCGATATGATCAGTCATGGGCATAAAAACGAGATTACGGCCCGGCAGGGTTATATTACAGGTCAGCCGCGCCCCCTTGCTGCCAATGGGCTCCTTGCTGATCTGAACGAGAAGTTCCTGCCCCTCCACGAGGAGATCATCAATATTCATTCCCGGTTCACGCTTGGAAAGCGATTCCGGTGGCATCTGATCGTCATCATGGTTATGACCGTTACCGTTGGCAAGATTGTCCACCTGCTGAGCGCCAATATTGACATCATCCACATAGAGAAAACCGTTACGTTCCAGACCAATATCCACAAATGCGGCCTGCATGCCAGGCAGTACCCTGGCCACCCGGCCATAATATATATTACCTGCCAGTCCACGCTCCGAGGGCCGCTCAAGATAAAACTCCACCAACTCACCATGTTCCAGCAGAGCGATTCTAACCTCGTATGAAGTAGCGTTAATAATCAGATCAGTAGCCATTACCATCTTCCTCCCGCCAGGCAAGTTTTACAGCCCGCGCCGGCGTATCCTTATCGTTTAACCCCAGCAGGGCCTGAATAAATTCCAGGGGTTTAATCCCGGCCTTACTAATCTCGCTGACCATACTGAGCGCCAGGGTAGAGGCATCAAGCACCTCTATCCCCCGCACCAATGGCCTGACGTCTATCTCCTTTTTTTTCCCCTTACGAATAACAGAGAGGGGATATTTTTCGGCCAGCAGAAATTTATCTATCTCGGCCGCTGGTATCTCAACCGGCAGGGTAATCCGGTAATCAGTAACAATTTTAAGGGGCTGCCCCTTGCCGGTAAGTTTAATCTCCAGGATATTAAAGCCCTGAGGCATCTCATCATTCATTCTTTTAAGCCAGCCGTCAAGATCAGACAAGGGGGTTTGCAACTCGGCGATGAAATATTCCGTTAGACTCTCCATCCCCAGAGGGAGAGCGGGACTAAAGGAAATCCGGGGCGAGGGATTAAAACCCTGCGAAAATTTTACCGGCAAACCGGCCCGCTCCACCGCCCTAAACAGGGCCTGGAGAAACTCCAGATGACCGACAAACCGAGCCAGGCCCAGTTTCTCGTAAATAAAACGGTAATAATACGCCCCTTCCGGCTGGCGGGGGGCAGGCCTGGCATCAAAGGTAACGGGTGTCTCAGCACGAACCGCCGCGGCATCATAAACCACCGGCTTAACCTTTTTAAAATCACAGAGCCCGCAGCCCTGGCAGCCATGCACCCGGCAGTCCGGGGTATAGGCCTCTTCCCTGGCCTTGGCGAGTTCCCTAACCTGAAAATCAGGCTCCAGGCCGCAGTCAATATGATCCCAGGGCAGCACCTCATCCAACTCCCGGCGGCGAAGGTAATCGTTTAGATCAATTCCCAGCTCTGCGGCCGCCTCTTGCCAGCGGGCAAGATTAAAGTACTCCGACCAAGCATCAAGACGGGCTCCGGCCCGCCAGGCTTTCTCAATGAGTGCTGCCAAACGCCGGTCGCCCCTGGAAAAGACGCCCTCTAAAAAACTATTCTGGGGGTCGTTCCACTTTAATTTAGCCCCCTTGGGCATGGCCCTTTTCAGGCGATCAATATAGTCATAGGCGGTGGCCGTATCCAATTGCGGTTCCCATTGAAAGGCCGTATGAGGTTTGGGGACAAAGGTACCTATACTGACATTTATCGTCCGGCCCCCGCCGCCTGCCGCCCGCAGAGCCCTGGCGGTTAGGGCTGGAATGGCATCTATGTCCTCCTTGGTCTCCATGGGCAGGCCAAACATAAAATAGAACTTAATCAACTTCCAGCCCAGCTCAAAGGCGGTACTTACGGTATTCAATAAATCCGCCTCGGTAATCCCCTTATTTATTACCCGGCGCAGACGGTCGGTTCCGGCCTCTGGAGCAATAGTAAAGCCGGTCTTCCGTACCCTCTTGACCTGCTCCATAATCTCTGGGGTCAAGGTTCCCACCCGCATGGAAGGCATGGAAACCGAGATATGGCGGGCGGCAAACTCATCCATCAAACGTACCAGAAGCGGGGTCAGGCAGGAATAATCACCGGTACTTAAAGAGAGAAGAGCCAATTCATCAAAACCGCCGTTCCTTATACCCTCCAGAGCCAGTTCCATGACTTGTTCCGGGGATAACTCCCGCACCGGCCGATAAATCACCCCGGCCTGGCAGAAACGACAGCCCCTGGTACAGCCGCGGGCCAGCTCCAGTCCCAGCCGGTCGTGGACAATACGGGCCAGGGGCACCAAAGGCCGCTCAATGGCGGGCTGAGCGCTTAAATCGGCCACCACCGCCCGCCGCACTCGAGCCGGGCGTCCGTTTAAAGGCCTGATCTCGGTTAAATGACCTTCAGAATCATATTGAGGTTCAAAATAAGAGGGGACATAGACCCCCTCAATCTGGCTTAAAGAGTCCAGGATTGCCGCCCGTCCCTTGCCCTGTTCCCGACCCGCGGCCACACAACGGGCCATGCTCAGTACCGCCTCCTCGCCGTCACCAACCAGAATGGCATCAAAAAAATCAGCCACCGGCTCAGGGTGAAAGGCACAGGGGCCGCCGCCAATAATCAGCGGCTGAGAGTCATCACGATCCCGGCTGTAGAAAGGAATAGCGGCCAAGTCGAGAATGGTAAGAATGTTGGTGTAACATAATTCGTAGGGCAGGGTTATGCCCAGCATGTCAAAATCAGATAGAGGCCGTTTACTTTCCAGACTGAAGAGGGGCAGCCCGCGTTCCCGCAACAGACGTTCCATGTCAAGATCAGGAGCATAAACTCGCTCCGCCAGGAAATCATCCTCCTGGTTCAGGATATTATAGAGAATCTTCAGACCCTGATGGCTCATACCGATTTCATAGAGATCGGGAAAGGCCAGGACAACCCGCAGACGCACGCTCTGCCAGTCCTTATTGATCACATTATGTTCATTGCCAAGATAACGACTTGGGCGCTTGACAAGGGGGAGTATTTCTTCAATATTCAATGCAAATTGATCCTTTTGTAATTATTGGGAATCTTGATTCTGAAACGGTTTTTCCGCAGCCTTTTTACGGCTAACGGGTTTTTAATCTTGAGGTTAAACACCTGATGCCCCCCCAGCCGCATCCTGACCTCATCTGGCAGCCGGCATGGGTTCTGATTACCAATGCCGCGGGATTGGTAATCATAATAAACATCAAGGGTTTTATAGCCGGGAGCCATGGCAAGATAGCGTTGCACCTGCCCAAGGGCTGGAGAAAATAAAATCTTGGCCCGTACCCCGCCGTCCAGGGCCGATCCCAGCCAATAATTGCCGTCTCCCGCCTCCTCAACGGTTAGCTGACGGCCCGCAGCAAGAGGCGGCTGGCCCAGGAGCCAGCAGGCCGCCTCAGCGGCCAGAGCGGGAGGGATATACTTCTGCCCCGTGATGGTGCCGCCATAAGCTAATTGGCTTTGCACCACAATATAACCATAACGCCGGCCGTTGGTGGTCAGTATATTCGCCGTAAGCCCGAGAGGAGTAAGACCGTCAAAACGCAGATAGCCCGGAGCATAGGTCAGGAGATAGCCATCAATATCAGGCAGGTTCAGGGCCGGAATATCGAGGCTGACCTCAGCATCAATCCCGGCTGGACAGTTTTGTTGTTGATCTCTAAAGGCGGTTCGTACCTTATCCGCCTGCCGCCCCCTGACCAACGGCCCATGCGGCAGGGTGGCACAGGCCCCGAGGGTGAGGACAGCACTCAGGCAGCACATAACGGCGATATTTTTCAGAGCCGGCCGAGAAATTGTTACGAAGCGGAAACGGTTAGTCACAATCATGGACATTCCAGTTTCTTAATCTTAGCCCGCAAACGCTCTTTATCCTTTAACGTCCGGGCCTCCTTCAGGGACTTATGATAATTTTCGAGAGCCTCATTATTTAGTCCCATGGCCCGCAGAACATCACCAAGATGTTCATGAATGGTGGGATCATCGCCCTGCTCAGTCAAGGCCTTCTTCAGCTCCAGCCTCGCCTTTTCATTCTCTCCAAGCTTAAAATACACCCAGCCCAGGCTGTCACGGATATAACCGTCATCAGGACGGGCCGCCAGTGCCTTTTTGATGTACCCCAGGGCCTTGTGAAGATGAACTCCCCTGTCAGCCCAGGTATAGCCCACATAGTTCAAGGCCATGACATTATCCGCTTCCAGACTGAGAGCGCTTAGCATCTGACGCAGAGCAGCGTCCCCATGGCCGCAGCGATCCAGAAGCAGAGCGTATTTGCGCCGAGCCGCTGCTGAGTCAGGGAAAATCCGTATAGCCTCCTTAAAGGTCTCAACCGCCTTGGCCGTCTGCCCTGCTTCCTCATAGAGTACGGCCAGGGTAAAATAAAAATTTTTCTGATCCTGCTTACGGCCAATAACCACTTTAAGCAGATTAATGGCCGCCTTATAATCCTTTTCGTCAGCATAAATCTTGACCAGCATGAAGACCGACTCACTGTAGCTGTCGGCGTCGATATCCACCGTTAGCAGCAGCTTCTTAGCAGCCATGGTATCGCCATTTTCATAATAGGCAAGGGCCAGGAGAAAACGGGCGTTATCAAAGTTTTTATCCCTTTTCAGCATGGCCTTGAAAAGCTTAATTGCCGCCGGGTAGTCCTCGGCCCGCAGATAAACCCGGCCCATGGTAAAATCAATATTATCCGGATCAGCGGCCAGATCCCGTTCCTCTTTAAGTATCTTTAAGGCCTCTTTAAATTTCTTTTCCCCGATATATATCCCAGTTAGGCGTCCCAGGGCCTCATTATTAACGCCGTTTGCCCGCCGCAATATCTTCCGATAGAGCGCGATGGCAGCCGCCTTTTGATTAGACTGCTCATAAAAGGCCGCCGCCTCCAGGGCCAGGGGCGGTAACCAGTTGATCTCCAGAACCCGCTTATAGGCCGCCCTGGCCTTATCAAAATAATGCGTCTGCCGGTAAAGACGGGCCAGATAATAATAACCAGCAAAGGAATCAGGCACCACCCGCACCAGCCGTTCCAAGACATTACGGGCTTTTAGATAGTCCCTTTGCCGCAGATACACCTTACCGAGTTTAAGCATTATATCACTGTCAGCGGGGGCGTGCCTCAGGGCTTGAAGGTAAATTTTCTCGGCCCTGCCCAAATCCCCCATGGAGGCGTAGAGATCGGCCAGAAAGATCCGCAACCCCACATTATGGGGTTGGGCAGCAATCAGTTTTTCCATCCAGTTTACGGCCTGCTTTGTTTTACCCATACGCAGCAGGAGGGCTGAGAGGCGGCGAACGAGATAATCGGAATCAGGATCGCAGACAATAGCCTTTTCGTAGGCCGCCTGAGCCTCATCGTCATGACCGTCTAATTCGGCGCTTCGAGCCCAAAGAAAATAAAAATACGAGCAGTTATGATCTACCTCATCGGCCGGCTCCCGTACCTTGTGATAAGAGGTAAGATTACTCACCCGCATATTACGCGGGGCACAGGAGAGAAGCAGCAGACCGCAAAAGATAAGAACTATATAATTCCTCATTCCACATTCCGCCTTTTAAGATTAAGGGCCTGTAAAGAAGCAATATGGCCCTAAGCGGGGGGTAAAATTACCTTAACCGCCTGCCAGATTCTCAGGCGCACCGTGTTAAGGTCTCCGGTTCCAGGCAAGCGTCTGATATAATCACCGGCAAGCCCCGCAAAAACCGCTGCCACCTTAGTCAGATAATCTTCCTGCTCAAAATCATTGGGGGTCTCTCCCCGCCCCTGGCGAATACGGGCAACCGACAGACTGGGCGGCACCTCAAGAATCAGGGCCAGATCAGGAGACGGGGCAAAATCATTGCGGCGCATAATATCGTCAGGATTAAGGCCGTTAGCCCCTTGATAGGCGGCAGTGGAAAGAAAATAGCGGTCGGTGAGTACAATTTTGCCGCTCTCAAGGGCTGGATTTATCACCTCCGCCACATGCTGCCGCCGATCGGCAATAAACAGTTCCAACTCCTCTTCATAGCTGACAGCCTCTCGATGACTGTAAAGCTCTCTTATCCGCCGGCCATAGGAAGAATCAGTGGGCTCACGGGTCAGCAAAACCTCAAAGCCTTCCCCCCGCAGGGTCTCGGCCAATAATTCTATCTGGGTTGACTTACCGCTGCCGTCAATGCCCTCAAAGGCAATGAGACGCCCCTGGCGGACTGGAGAAGAGAGCAGAGAGCGCTCCGCCCCGTATTTCCGCCGATTTTCGGCAATCATGGCCGCCATCTCCACCGCCGCCTTAAGACTGACGGGACTGGCTGTCCCCTTACCGGCTATATCATAAGCCGTACCGTGATCCACCGAGGTGCGGACATGGGGCAGACCGATGGTAACATTAACTCCATCGGCAAAATGCAGGAGCTTAAAGGGGATGAGCCCCTGATCATGATACATACAGACCACCAGATCAAAGTCCCCGGCCGCGGCCTTATTAAATATGGTATCAGGTGGGAACGGCCCCTCTACCTGCCAGCCCATTGCCTGGGCCTGGGCAACGGCCGGAGCAATTATCCGCTCCTCCTCATCGCCAAACATACCGCCTTCCCCAGCATGAGGATTCAGGGCCGCCACTGCCAGCCTTGGGTTCTGGACGGCGAAGTCACAGCGTAATGAACGAGCGCTCAAATCAATTAAATCAAGAATTGCCTCAGTGGTCAAAGCGGCGGCCACCGAGGCCAGACTCTGATGAATGGTGGCCAAAGTCACCTTTAATGATTTCCCGGCCATCATCATGGCAAATTCTTCTGTTTTAAAGAGATGGGCCAGCATCTCGGTATGGCCGGGATAATTGTATCCCGCCTCGTGGAGAGCGGCCTTGGTAATGGGACAGGTGGCCATGGCGGTTAGACGGCCTTCCTGCAGGAGGCGGGCCGCCGCCTTGATATAGGCGGCCATGGCCAGGCCAGTCTGCCGGTTGGGACGACCATAGCGCAATTCCCTGGGATTCAGAACGGCATCGGCATCAACATCAGCCACCTGATAGACATTTATCGAGCTCGGCCGCAGGGGTTGACCGGGCTGCCAGGCGCAGACTACGGCGGGAAGATCAAGGAGGCGGGCGGTGAAGGCTAACACCTCACGGTCGCCGATTATCACCGCTCTGGGGCCTTCATCAGCGGCCTGCCGGAGATATTTAAGGGCCACCTCCGGCCCGATTCCCACCGGACAGCCCATGGTAATGCCAATTAAGGGGTCACTCGCAATATCCATCATCTCTCTCCCCCCATCTCCCTGTCTCGCACGTCACACCTCATGTAAACGATCAACAAAGCACACTCCGGAAGACGACAGGCCCTCCGGGATGCAGGCGTTTCATCACTCCCGCCTCAAACCGTAAAGGCATGAGGAATTAATTCGATTAATGCCTTGCCGCCCCCCTTAGGCAGAAGAATGGCAACCACATCAAAACGCGTCGCCACCTCTTTAATCTGGTGTTTAGCCATATAAAACCTGGCGGTCTGGATAATCTGCCGCTGTTTACGGACATCCACTGCCGCCGCCGGTACCCCGTAAGCCAAAGTGGAACGGGTCTTGACCTCAACAAAAATCAGGTACTCCCCCTGCCGGGCAATTATATCTATTTCGCCGCCCCGAAAACGAAAATTACACTCTATTATACGATAACCTGATTTCTGTAAATACAGACTGGCCAATCGTTCACCTTCACGGCCCAGGCTGAGACGATAGCCGCTCATGTCTTAAGATCAGGGCCTGATTCAAAGAACTCCTTAACCCCGGCGAAACTCCGGCGGTGCAGAGGACACGGCCCCTCAGCGGCCAGAACCCGGCGATGTTCAGCGGTGGGATAGCCCTTATTTTTGTAAAAATTATACTGGGGATATTGCCGATGATATTGAACCATTATTTCATCTCTGGTTACCTTGGCAATAATGGAAGCAGCCGCGATGGA
>CAZZJP010000008.1:0-25673 GCA_964654555.1 uncultured Desulfobulbia bacterium | reverse complement strand
CCTCTATAAATTTTTGCCCCGCTGTACCGAGTTGTTTGATACTCCGCCCTGTGACAGCGAGATAGACTGCGCCATTGCCCTTGATTGCGGTGATCGTTTTCGTCTGGGGAGTGAGGCTGATAACCTATTGAAAATTAAGCCTTTTATGGTCATTGATCATCATGCCGGCCATAAAAACTTTGGTGATCTGCGTTGGGTGGAATCCGGCCGTTCATCAACGGGCGAAATGATATATGAGCTTGCCCGAAAATTAGGGGCCGAAATCTCTTATGAGGCGGCTTATTGTCTCTATACCGCCATTGTGGCGGATACCGGATCATTCAAATACGCCTCTACCACGGCAGAGACCTTTCGGATAGCGGGTGAACTGGTCAATATAGGAGTTAAACCGGAAGAGGTGGCCGGTAAACTTTTTGATAACTATACAGAAAGTCGTCTGCAATTATTACAGGCCGTGCTTTCCACCCTCGAATTATACAGTATAGGCCGGTTGGCCATTATCAGCGCCACTAAAAAAATGTTTGAAATAACCGGCGCTGAACTGGCCGATACGGAGAATTTTATTAATTATCCCCGTTCCCTGGCCTCGGTACAGGCGGTGGCTTTAATCAAGGAAACTGAGGATGGTATAAGCGTCAGTATGCGTTCCAAGGGCGATTGCGACGTGGCAGAGGTGGCCCGCAAGTTTAATGGCGGCGGTCATCGTAACGCGGCCGGTTGTAAATTTAAGAACGGCGAGACTTTAAAAAAAGTGCGTGATCTTATCTTTAACGAGTTACTGCCCATGGTGGAGGGCTATTGAGGGACTATGGCGGTTACACTCCCTGATGAGCGGCCGCCTGGTGTTTTTTTGATTGATAAGCCCTGCGGCCCGACCTCCTTTAAGATTGTCCATTATATTCGTAAGGCCCTGGGAATAAAAAAGGTTGGTCACAGCGGTACCCTGGATCCCTTTGCCTCCGGGCTGCTTGTTGTCTGTGCGGGAAGGGCTGCCACCAGAATCATATCGCGGTTGATGAGTGGTGATAAGGAATATCTGGCTCTTTTGCGTCTTGGGGTAAGCACCGACACGCAGGATCTTACCGGCCGGATTGTTTCTCAGCGTCCGGTTCCTGAATTTGAGCGCTCAGTATTAGATAAATGTCTAAGCCTGTTTATCGGCCGGCATCATCAGACGCCGCCAGCCTATTCGGCCCTGAAACATAAGGGCAGGCCGCTCTATTATTACGCGCGTAAGGGGATAAAGGTTGAGAAGCCGCCCCGGTTGGTGACGATAAATGAGCTGGAGATTGTTGAATCAGTTCCCCCTCGTCTACGGCTTGATGCCGGTTCGGACGCCGGGCCTGAGATGTGTATCAGAGTACGTTGCGGTAAAGGAGTGTATATCCGTACCCTGGCGGCTGATATTGGCGAGGCCCTGGGTTGTGGTGCTCACTTGCTGGCCCTGAGAAGGACGGTGAACGGTCCTTTCAGTGTTCGTGAGGCTTTGGATGGTAAAAGGCTTATTAATACCAATGAGGCCTTGACAATATTGCAGGGTGGAATAAAAAGTGTGGAAGAGGTGCTGGCGAGATTAGACCCTGAATCTGGGGTGCCGCCCCTTGCAGCAGAAAAATAATAAACTACACGCGATTACTGCGGAAATAACAAGACAATTAAAGACAAAAAAATATGGAGGTCTAACGTGACACTACAATTAGAACAAAAAAAAGAAATAATTGCCAAATTTGGTAGTAATGAGAATGATACCGGTTCTCCGGAGGTACAGATTGCCCTTTTAAGCGGCCGGATCACTTATCTCACCGATCATTTTAAGATTCATAAAAAAGATCATCATTCTCGCCGTGGTCTGCTGAAATTAGTTGGCCAGCGCCGCCGGATTTTAAATTATCTGAAGGGTAAAAATGTCGAGCGTTATCGAACTGTTATTAAAGAGCTGGGGATCAGAAAGTAAATCTCAGTTTTAAGGTCATTAGACTATTGTGGGCAGGTCGCGGGCCGGGAGTAAAACTCCAGTCTGCACCTGCCCTTAGCAATTTTGGCAGCTTGATAAATTACAATATGGTGTAACTTCAGCTAAGCTGAACAGGTTACCCCTTAAATAAAAATATTAGAGTCCGGCTGCGGTATTATCCGCCTATTGTGGTGTCGGCCTGTGGATAACAAGGAGAAGTAATGTATAAAAAAGTAGAGATGGAACTGAATGGCCGCCCCCTGACCATTGAATCCGGCAAAATTGCTAAACAGGCTAACGGCTCTGTCGTGGTTACCTATGGCGGTACCGTGGTTCTGGTTACTGCCACCGCGGCGAGAGAACCTCGGGAATCGGCGGATTTTTTCCCGCTCACCGTTGAATATCAGGAAAAATATTATGCCGTCGGGCGTATCCCCGGTAATTTCTTTCGGCGTGAAATCGGCCGCCCCAGTGAGAAGGAGACCCTGACCTGTCGTTTTATAGACCGGCCTCTGCGGCCCTTGTTTGCCAAGGGCTATATGAATGAGACCCAGGTTATCGCCACTGTAATGTCCATGGACAAAGAAAATGAATCTGATGTTTTGGCCATTGTCGGGGCCTCTGCCGCCCTCCAGGTTTCTAACATCCCCTTTCTCGGTCCTATTGCCGGGGTCAGGGTGGGACGGGTTGATGGTGAGTTGATTTTAAATCCCACTGCCTCTCAACTGGAGAATTCCAGCTTGAACATCATCGTTGCCGGCAGTAAAAAAGCGGTGGTAATGGTGGAGGGAGAAACGGATTATCTCTCTGAACAGGAGGTGCTGGATGCCATCTATTTTGGTCATGAGGGCTTGCAGCCTCTGCTGACCATGCAGGATGAGCTCCAGGCTGCCCTTGGTAAGGAGAAGATGATAGTTAACGCCCCGGTGGTTAATGCGGCCCTGCAGGAGCGTATTGATACCATGGCTCACGAGGAAATGAACCAGGTTACTACCTGTGCCGATAAGATGGAGCGTAATGATCTTTATCACGCCCTCCAGACGCGTGTCCTTAATGAATTGGCCGCTGATGAGGATGTCTGTTCTCGCGAGGCCAGGGACATACTTCATGATCTCATGAAGAGCATGATGCGTGATACAATCGTTAAGGATAAAACCAGAATTGACGGCCGGCGTTTTGATGAGGTAAGGCCCATAAGCTGTGAGGTCGGTATTCTGCCCCGCGCCCACGGTTCGGCCCTCTTCACCCGTGGTGAAACCCAGTCTATTGTCACGACTACCCTGGGCAGCGGTGATGATGAGCAGCGGGTTGAATCCCTCTATGGCATGAGTTTTGAGCCTTTTTTCCTGCACTATAATTTCCCGCCATTTTGTGTTGGCGAGGCCCGCTTTATGCGCGGCCCCAGCCGCCGTGATATTGGTCATGGAAATCTGGCCAGGAGATCCATCAAAGGCGTTCTGCCTGCTCACGAAGAATTCCCTTACACCATTCGGGTGGTCTCCGAAATTATGGAGTCAAACGGCTCCTCGTCCATGGCCACGGTCTGCGGCGGCACGCTTTCCCTGATGGATGCCGGCGTCCCCCTGAAAAATCCGGTTTCCGGTATTGCCATGGGGCTTATCAAGGAGGGGGATGACATTGTCATCCTGTCCGATATCCTTGGTGATGAAGATCATCTTGGCGATATGGATTTTAAGGTAACCGGCACCGGCGATGGTATTGCCGCTCTGCAGATGGATATTAAAATTGACGGGGTATCAAAGGAAATCATGGCCCAGGCCCTGGAGCAGGCCAAGGCCGGACGCATTCATATCCTCGCGAAAATGGCCGAAGCCCTTGAGCAGCCGCGGGCGGAAATTTCGCAATATGCCCCCAAGGCCGTCGCTATTCAGATTAATCCCGACAAGATAAGAGACCTCATCGGCCCCGGCGGCAAGATGATCAAGGCTCTGACCGCTGAGTTTGAGGTTAAGATTGATGTCGATGACAGTGGTATGGTGATGGTTTTTGCCCCTGACGCCAAAGTGGCTGTTTTGGTCGAAGAAAAGATCAAGGCCATAACTGCCGAACCGGAGATTGGTCAGATCTATGATGGTCTGGTGGTAAAAATCGTTGATTTTGGGGCCTTTGTCCAGATTATCCCCGGTGTTGACGGGCTGGTACATATCTCTGAGCTGGAGAATCGGCGGGTGGAGAAGGTGACTGATATCTTAAAAGAGGGTGAAACTGTCCGGGTCAAGGTGCTGGATATTGACTCACGCGGTAAGATTCGCTTGAGTCGTAAAGCTTTGCTTGATAATTAAGTTACCGAGGAGGCTCCGATGTCTGAACAGATAGATATCCGTTTACGCTGGCTTAAGCATGGCTATGATCTGGAGCCTCCTCGTTATCATTCTGAACTGGCCGCCGGTATGGATGTGCGGGCGGCTGTTCTGGAGCCTTTAACCATTCAGCCTGGTAGCATAAGTTTACTGCCCACCGGCTTTGCTGTGGCTCTGCCCCCTGGTTATGAACTTCAGGTTAGACCGCGCAGTGGTCTGGCGCTAAAATACGGGATTACCCTTATCAATTCACCGGGTACCATTGATGCCGATTATCGGGGCGAGGTGAAAATCCCCCTGATTAATCTTGGTAAAAAAGATTTTACCATCAAACGTGGTGAACGGATTGCTCAACTTATTCTGGCTCCGGTCTGCCGGGCGGTTATCCTCCTGACTGACCAGCTGCCGGACAGTGCTCGTCAGGATGGCGGCTTCGGGCATACCGGTCTCTAATCCTGTATGCGTTTTTGTGTACTGGGCAGTGGCAGTAAGGGTAATTGTACTCTGGTAGAATCCCGCGGCCGCGCCCTGTTGATTGATGCCGGTTTCTCCGGCATTGAGATTGAGCGCCGCCTGAACAGCGTGGGCTTGAAACCTGGGGTAATAAAGGCTGTTCTTATTACCCATGAGCATCGGGATCATGTAAGCGGGGTTGGGGTGCTGTCCCGTAAGTATAAGCTGCCGGTATTTATTAATGCCGCGACCCTGGCCGCGGCTGGTAAGATCATGGGGCAATTACATGCTGTGGTTGAATTTGAGACCGGCACCTCATTTTCCTGCGCTGATTTTGCTGTCCATCCCTTTGCCATTTCCCATGATACTGCCGATCCGGTGGGCTTTACGATTAATGATGACCGTAATCTATTAGGGTATTGTACCGATACCGGCATTATATCCCGTTTAATAGCCCATCATCTTTCGCCCTGCCAGGGGCTGGTGCTCGAATGTAATCACGATCTGGATATGTTGCGTAACGGCCGTTACCCGTTGAGTCTGCAGCAGCGTATTCGTTCCCAGAGCGGCCATCTTGCCAATCATGACAGCCTCAATTTTATTAAAGATCTGATGAATGGTTGTCTGCGTCATGTTGTTTTGGCTCATCTAAGTGAATCTAACAATCATCCAGATTTAGTCCGGCAGGAGATTGCTGCCCTGCTAAACAGCCTGCCGCACTCAGATTGTCACCCGCTTTTAGACATCACCATAGCTGACCAATATGAAGCTGGCCCTTTGATTTCTCTTCCTTGAACGCCTATCTTTAAAAATATCAGCACCTGATATTTTTAAAGATAATAATGCCAGTTAGTGCTATTCTACGCAAGAAGCCTGTGAGTCGTTGCGGGTTGTCTATTAAAGTAAGCGGGGCAGAGCTGTTTTGCCGCCGCTTACATTAAACTTAAAAAAAAGCTATAAATATGTTAGGCGAAATTGATCGGCATATATTAAATGACATTTTTGATGAATTAGATGATGCCATCTATATTGTTAATCCGGATGACAGCCGCGTTTTGCATGTTAATCAGAAGGCCTGTGAAATGTTGGGCTATAGTTATGAGGAGTTGATTTCTCTAAGGGTAATTGATATCCAGACGGTTCTGCCTTCTATGGAAAAGTGGAGAAGGAAGTTTAACCGTCTCACCCCTGGTCAGACCTATGACTATATCGGCTATCACCGCCGGAAGGATGGTACTACCTTTCCCGTAGAAATTCATGGTAAATACTTTGTTTATAATGGTCGGCCATGTCTGGTTGGTATTGCTCGTGACATTAGCGCCTGGCGGCGAATTGAGAGCGAATTGATTCAGGAACGTAATAAATTAGATGCGGTACTATGCGCTCTCGGAGACGGTCTCACCATGCAGGACACCAATTTTAGAATTCTTTACCAGAATTCAGCCTTGCAGAAGAAGCAGGGACGTCATATTGGAGAATACTGCTATAAGGCCTATCATGGCCGCGACCATATCTGTGAGGGATGTCTGTTGGTTAAGGTTTTTCAGCATGGCGGCAGTCACCGGCGGGAGACCAGCGTTGTCCTGGAGGATGGTTCCACCATGTACATGGAGGTCTCGGCCAGTCCGGTATGCGATAGTGAGGAGCGGATTATTGCCGGAATTGAAACGGTTCGCGATATCACCCGCGGCAAGGAGCTGGAGAGTCAATTTCTCCAGGCCCAGAAGATGGAGGCGGTGGGGCGTCTTACCGGTGGTATAGCCCATGATTTTAACAATATCCTCACCATTATTATGGGGTATAGTGAAATGACTATGTCCATGGCCCAGGAGGGTACCCCCCTTTTTGAAAACCTCAAGGCCATTAATGAGGCCGGTAACAGGGCCTCTCTTCTTACTCGTCAGCTTCTGTCCTTCAGCTGTCAGCAGAGCTGTTCGATTAAAAATATAAATTTACTTGACTCCCTTCAGGATATGAGCAAAATGCTGCGGCAAATTATGGGTGAAGATATTGATTTACGGCTTGAATGCTCGAGTGTTGAGTCTATTATTGCCGTTGATGAAACCCATTTTACTCAGATTATGATGAATCTGGCCGTTAACGCTCGGGATGCCATGGCCGGCGGCGGTATTTTCACTATAAATATCGACTGTTTAAAGATAGATGAAACTCCGGCGGAGGAAGAAAATTTGACCTCGGGCAACTATGTTCGCTTAAGGGTATCAGATACCGGCTGTGGTATAACCCCGGACATAATGGATAAAATATTTGAACCGTTTTTCACCACCAAGGGTATTGGCCGTGGAACCGGCCTGGGGCTGTCCACGGTTTACGGATTAGTAAACAATTATAAGGGGCGAATAGTAGTGGATAGTGTGCCGGAGCGCGGAACTACCTTTACGATTTTTTTGCCGCGGGTAGACTTACACGGCGCTTAAAAATCTTCAAAATCATCGTCATTGTCCATGGGAATAACCTGTTCGGGAGCAGGTGCTTTTTGGGATGTTGCCCGGGGAGCGGGTAAGGGCTTGACCTCATGACTTTTTTTAGAGGGGGCAGGGGTAGGAACCGACGGCTGCTTGAGCGTCTGTGGGATGGCAGAAATTTCATTACTACCGGTCAGCATAAGCATAAGCCGGTTGATATACTGCGTTGTAGTTTTGGCGAGGGAGAGAAGCTCGGCGGCGGCGCTGGCCGTCTCCTCTGAGTTGGCCGCTGCCCGCTGGGTGACCTGGTCTATCTCGTTAATTGCTGTATTTACCTGGCCCAGGCCTATGGTCTGCTCGTTGGAGGCGGTGGAAATTTCAGTTACCAGGCCGCCTGCCATGGAGATTTTCTCGGCCACCGCTGAAAATTTTTCGTTGGTCTCCACGGCCAGTTTATTACCTTCATTGATTTTGGCTGTCGTCTCCTCAATAAGCTGAGTGGTGTTTTTGGCCGCCTCGGCGGAACGCATGGCCAGGCTGCGAACCTCATCCGCGACCACGGCAAAACCTGCTCCAGCCTCACCGGCCCTGGCCGCCTCAACAGCAGCGTTTAAGGCCAGAAGATTGGTCTGAAAGGCTATCTCATCAATTGTCTTGATTATTTTAGAGGTTTCTTCGCTGGCCGTGGAGATGGCGGCCATTGATTCGGTCTGGCGGATGATGGATTCATTGGCCTTGTTCACCACCTGACTTACCTCCTTCATCAGGCTGTCGCATTGCCCCGCGTTATCAGAGTTCTGGCGGGTCATGGTGGCAATTTCCTCCATGGAGGCCGAGACCTCCTCTAAAGAAGCCGCCTGGGCGGAGGAGTCATCGGCCAGGGATTGGCTGGAACCGCTAAGTTCACCGGAGGCCTCGGAGACTCTCGACGTGGTTTCGGTTAATTCATGGCCAATGGCGGTTATAGGATTGATCACTAAGTACTGGAGGCAGAAATAAATGGTCAGGCAGAGCAGGACAATCAGTCCCAGGGCCAGACCGGTGAACCAAATGGTCAAATGGCGGGTAGAAGCGGCTATGGTCTTGGTCAGGTCGGCCTTCTCGGCAGTGATATTGTCGTTCAAAATTTTGTTTGTTTTATCTACCCGGGCCATGCTCATCCGTATTATCACCTGGCCTACCAGTTTCCCTTCAAATTTTATCGGTTGTTTGATCTCCTTCATGCCAGGTTGTATGGCCCAGGCCTTGGTGAGGGGCTTATTGGCCGGATCGGTGAAAATGACATTGGCCACGTCTTTGTCCATGGCCGCATGTTTGGTTAATTGCTGCAGGGAATCAAAATCATAACCGATGATAAAGGTGGAAGCTATTTTGCTGAGCAGCATGGCAAAAGATTTACCCTTGGCCATTATGTCCTGCTGGGCTATTTTTTCTTGAGTATCACGGTCATGTCCCAGGGTTTTGACAAAACTCGTCCCAAGATGTCTTTCGGAATTGTGGGCCGAATTAATGATAACTATGGTCATGAGGCTTAATAAAATAATGGCCAGAGTTGAAGAAATAAGTACAAATTTAAAAGTGATGCCTCTCCGCCTATCCGCCATCTTGTTTTTCCTCATAGCTTATAAAATCGTTAGCTAATTGTTAAATTAACCGCTTCTGTCAGCTTAATTGCCCCCATGCTTTATGGCCTGCAGGCATTCCCGTACCGGGGTGTAGTCAGCGGCCTTGGTCCAGCCCACAATCTCGGCGGCCTTGGCCGCGGGGCTTCCGGCAGTTATGGCCTTTAAAGCCGCTGCCATCTTGTCGGCCAGAGTCTTGGGGGTAGTTTTAAGGGCGGCCATGGGCCATTCGGGATAGAGACGGGTACTGTGGACAAAGGGGAATTTATCTTTTATCTGATGGATAATCTTAAAATTACCCATTTTGATCTTGCCCTCGGCGGTCATGCGCTCCAGGGTATCGGTACGGACGGTACCCGCATCAACGATACCGCGCTTTACTGCCAGCACCACGTTGTCATGTTTGTTGCCCTCAATGAAAGAGGCAAAATCCTTCTTGGGATGAATGCCGTTATCGAGGAAGAGGCGCCAGGCCATGAGGCCGCCGCCAAAGGAAGAATATTTGACCAGCATGAATTTTTTCCCTTTGATATCATTGAGAGAGTTGATGGGGCTGTCTTTGGTGGTGAAAACTACACCGCCAAAGGATGTCAAGGCCTTGCCCTGCCTGGAGTTAATCAAGGTGGCAATAGCCCTGATCTGATATTTTTTCTCCATATCGACATAGAAGGCGGAGTTGGCCAGCAGAAAATCAATTCTGTCATTCTTGACCATGGGCTCAATGGCCGTAAATTTAAGGGGTATGATAATCACCCGCTCGCCAAGTTTCTGGGTGAGATATCCCGCTGTGGCACCCCATTTCTGCATGGCCCTTGGTACGCCGCGTTTGGCCAGAACGCCGATTTTAATTACGGCCTGGGCGGAGAAGGCCAGGCCCAGGCTTAACAATAAGGTGGTGATAATAATTGCCGTTTGTCGTCCTTTCTTCATCTGTCTAACCCCCTGGTTTGTTGGGTTTGCTCCCCCAAATTTTCAGGCAAATAGCCTTTTGTGGATCTCTTCTGATACCCCCCTCTTTATTTGCAATAAAGAGTTGCTGTACTCTGTATGTCTTATTTAAGAATCTTCAAAATAAAATGAATAAGATTGAGGGGGGAACAATCGGTTGCCCTTAGCTAATTATATAAATTAGAAATTTAAAAAACAAATGATTTCTCAAATAATTTATCAACGCTTAGATAGTTGCGTTATACGGCTTTTTATTGCTATACTATAATGGAAAAAGGAGGGGACGGGCTTGCTGCTAACGGCCCTGTGTAAACACCAATCAGCAACTTTGGCTGGTTCGTCCTGAGGGGGGGATGTGAAAAAGATAATGGCCTTAGTGCTGCTTTGCTGTCTGTTGCCTTGGCCCTGGGCGGCCGTGGCTCTTGGAGAGCCCCCCATCAAGAGCCTTAAGGAGGTGGAGGCGGCTTATCTCTATAATTTACTCCTCTTTATACATTGGCCTGGCCAGCAGAGGGAACGGTTGACCATCTGTGTTCTCGGTGATGAGAGCATCGGCACTCTTTTGGCACCAGTGGCCAATAAGCCTATCAACGGCAGCTCCCAGAGTCTGGGAATAAAGTTTCTTACTTCTGGTTTTAAAGCCCAGGACTTAAAATTCTGCTCCCTTATTTTTATCAGTAAGAAGGTCGGCACGGATATGGGGGAAATTTTGGCTAAGATCCGCGGTCTGCCGTTGTTAACGGTTTCCGATCTTCCAGGGTTCGTGGAGCGCGGGGGGATGTTTGGCCTGGTTACCCGTCATGGCCGTTTACGCTGGCAGATCAACCAGGCCGCGGCCCGGAAGGCCGGGTTGAGTTTCGCCGCTCAGATTCTGCGTAATGCCGATATGGTCGTTGGTCGGGAGGAAAAATAAAATGCGGTGGCTGTTCTTCCGTTCTATTAAGGGTAAATTGTTTTTTATAATAGCTGGAACTGCCAGCGGTGCTGTACTCGCCGTGGCGATTTTGTGTTATTGGCAGATTTGCTCCATCTACCGCCAGGCCTATCGGGCCGATCTTTTAAATCAGGCCGCTATTGTCGGGGCCAACAGTCAGGCCGCCCTGTCCTTTGGCATTCCGGAAGACGCGCGTGACATTCTTGCCACTCTGGGGCATCGACCATCCATAATCGGGGCCGCTATTTTTGATAATTACGGTAAACGACTGGCTGCCTTTGGGGCCTTAAAACAAACTTCATTGCTGCCGGGCGATTTCCTAAAGGTGAGGTATGATATTAATCGGCTGGGCAAGGCCCTGGGGCATATAGAGCTTTGGGATAATATGCGGCCCATAGCGGTATTTAAGGCGCGGGCTGTTATCTCTCTTGCTCTGGTTTCGGTATTACTGATTATTATCTGTGTGCTTATTGCCGGTAAACTTTGTCAGATTATTACCCGGCCCGCTATGGAACTCACCGCCCTCACCGCTCGGATTGCCGATGATGGAGATTATGATCTTCGGGCCGTGGTGGGTGCCGATGATGAGATAGGCCGTCTGGCCCGTTCATTTAACAAGATGTTGGATACCATTGCCATTCGCAGCGAGCGTCTGCGGACAAGTGAACGACGATTCCGTCTCTTGGTCGAACAGGGAGTCGATGCCTTCTTCCTCCATGACATGGACGGGCGTTTTGTTGACGTTAATCAGCAGGCCTGTCTCAGCCTTGGTTATAGCAGGGAAGAGTTGTTGAATATGACCGTGGCTGATGTGGAGGCCGGTAAAAAAATCTGGGATATACCTGTTCCCGGTCAGTCATTAATGGTTGAAGGCCGGCATAGACGCCGAGACGGCAGCACCTTTCCGGTGGAGGTGCGCCTGGGAATCTTTGAGGATGGTGAGCGCCATTATATTATGGGGCTGGCCCGTGATATAAGCGAGAGGATAAACGCCCTTAAAGATAAACATACCTTAGAGTTTCAGATACAGCAGGCCCAGAAAATGGAGGCTATCGGTACCCTGGCCGGCGGTATTGCCCATGACTTTAATAATATCTTAACTGCCATAATGGGATATTGCGAATTGGCCCTCCTCGAGGTTGAAAAATCTACCCCTCTGTATGGCCATTTGCAACAGGTCAAGCAGGCTGGAAAGCGGGCTGTCAGTCTGGTACGTCAGATTCTGACCTTCAGCCGCAGGCAGTATCAGGAGGTCAGCCCCCTGCAGATTTCGTTAATTGTCAAAGAGGCCTTAAAGTTGCTGCGGGCCTCAATCCCCACTACTATTGATATCAGGCAGGATATTCAGACCGAGGCCATGGTACTGGCCGATCCGACCCAGATTCATCAGGTGATGATGAATATCTGTACCAACGCCTATTACGCCATGGCCGACAGCGGTGGTACGCTTACTGTATCCTTAAAGGAGATTGATTATGACCGGCCCATTAATGATGCTGGTGAAGAGGTGCCGCCAGGTCATTATGTGGTGCTGACCATAACTGACACCGGCCCCGGTATGAACAGGAAAACCCGTGAGCGTATTTTTGAGCCCTATTTTACGACTAAAGAAAAGGGCAAGGGTACTGGACTGGGGCTGGCTGTGGTGCATGGGATTGTCGAGTCCTGTCATGGCCGTATCGGGGTTTATAGTGAACCCGGGCACGGTACTACTTTTAATATATATTTACCGGCTCTGAGCGTGGCTCCTGAAAAGCGGCTGGTGGAAAAGAATGATGATGAAACTGAACTACGGACTCAGCAGGCGGAAAGAGTGGTCTTTGTGGATGATGAGGAAGCTATTCGTGACCTCGCGGTTCAATTCTTGACCCAGGCCGGTTACAGGGTTACGACTTTTATAAATGGTCGTGAGGCCTGGGAGGCGATGAAAGCAGATATAACGGCCTGGGATCTTCTGATTACCGATTTGACCATGCCGGAGATGGCCGGCAATCAACTCGCCATTCTGGTTAAGAGAATTAGAGCCGATTTACCAGTTATTATTTGTTCCGGCAATAACGCGTTAATAAATGGGCATTATGGGGAGGGGATTATGTACGCCCATAAACCCCTGGGCCGCCGAAAATTTTTGGCCCTGACGGCCCAGGCTCTAAGACAATTAAGAAAACCGGGGCCTGGGCTTGAGAACAGAAAAATCAATTCTTGAGGGTGGAACTTAGGTCTTTAACCTTGTCAACCTTCTCTTTAATGATGGCAGCCTCTTTGAGGCCGGGGATATTCTCTTCCAGCACGTTTTTGCCGCCTTCTTCCACATCATTAAGGCCGGTTTTGAAGGCGCGGATGCCTTTGCCCAATCCGGCGCCAAGCTCAGGTAACTTTTTACCGCCAAATACCAGAAAGGCGATTCCCAGGATAACGATTAATTCCGGTGTGCCGAGTCCAAACATAGCTTGCTCCTTATCTTTTTGGTCTGAGAAGAGCTCAGGCCTTGTGTTCTGGATCGTTGTCTTCTATTTTTTCAGATTTATCATCCTTCTTGGTGGCATCCTTGAAGTTTTTGATTCCCTTGCCGATTCCGGAACCTATTTCAGGTAATTTGCCGGCCCCGAATATTATGACTATAATGACCAGAATGACTAATAATTCCGGCATGCCGAGTCCAAACATATTGTATTCTCCCGGTTATGTACCGTTTTTATTATTGATTAGCCCCTTTACCCACTAACCAGTTTATGCAATAATAGCCATAATTGTCTGTTTATGCAATGTTAAATTCATAGAAATAAAAATCAGTATAGCGGTTTTATTTAGTTTTGCGTCAATAAGGTTCAACTTACTAAATTCAGGTAAAAAAAATGATTAATATAAATGACTGGCTTCCTGTTTTTACTCAGCATGATATTATAATTAAGAGATTTATCATCCTGGCCTGTTACGCCTTATTGGCCAAGGCGGTTGATATCTTTATCAACCGGGTGTTAGGACGGTTGGTTAGATTGTCAAGGATGGAACTTGACGATGAAATTCTGGGGATTATTCACAGCCCGGTTTATTGGACGGTGTTTTGCCTGGGGATTCTGCATGCCGTTTCTATTGCTCCCCTGCCGCCGCCCTGGGAGATAGTGCTGCCGGGTGCCGCCAAATCTGTCATTGTGGTTATCTGGTCGGTTACCGCCCTGAAGATTATTCGGCTGACTCTGCGCCAGAAAACGCTGGAGACCTTGCTGCGCCGCCAGATTCCAGCCACTGCCTTTAATATTATTACTAAGATATTGAGGATTTTTCTTGTCATCCTCGCGGTAGCCTGGCTCCTCGGGGTCTGGCAGGTGGATTTGACCCCGTTTTTCGCCTCGGCGGGAATTGCTGGTATCGCCGTGGCTATGGCTGCCAAGGATTCCCTCTCCAATTTCTTTGGGGGATTAAGTATCTTCATGGATAACATCTTCAAGGAGGGTGATTATATCGTTCTTGACAGCGGTGAGCGGGGTGAGGTGATGGAGGTCGGTATGCGCTCTACCCGGATCAAGACTCGTGACGATATTCTGATTACTATTCCTAATTCTATTCTGGCCAATACCAAAGTGATTAATGAGAGCGCCCCCATCCCCAGATTCAGGATAAAAATACCGGTGGGAGTGGCCTACGGCAGCAACCCTGAGGCGGTGGGAGAGCTTTTGCTGGGCGTGGCCGCCAAAAGTTCATTGGTGAGCAAGGCGCCTGGCGTTGAATCGCGGGTGCGCTTCAGGTCAATGGGGCCGTCCTCTCTTGATTTTGAACTGCTCTGCTGGGTGGATGATCCCCGGGACAAGGGGAGGGTGGCTCATGAACTTCTAACTGCCATTTATCAGGCTCTGGTTGAGGCCGGGATCAGTATTCCTTTTCCTCAGATGGATGTTCATCTAATAAACTGAGGTAATTGTTCAGGCCGGGGCGGGAAACTGCGCTTAAGCTGTGAACTGTTCAACAAGGCGCAGACTCCGGATGTGGTTCAGGTTAGCTAACGTTGACCCGGATACTGCGGGAGCGGGGTGGATATCTATCCTTGCTTTTTTTCTCTTTCTATTCATATAATTTAAAAATTGAGACAGCGGCCTGGTTCCCGCCCGGGGCCGGCGGTGTTTTTTATTAATAACGAGGTGGTTCTATAATGTTCAAATCTATCAGCGTCAGCAGTCGTCTTATTACTGTCACCTGTTTATTATTTGCTTTTGCTCTGGGTACCGGACTCATGGGCCTGAAGGGTATGCGGGACAATAACCTTGTTTTGTCCTCGGTTTACAGGTATGAGGTTACCCCCTTGAATGACCTGCGGGCTTTAGATATTCTTGTACATAACGGGCTGGTCAGGCCCGTTGACCGCTTGCTTTTTAAACAGATAAACTGGGCTCAATGCCTGACAAGGGTCAATGAAAGCATCCAGGAGATGAATAAACGCTGGCACTCCCTGCAACAAATTAAAATAACTGACACTAACTGGGTGAAGGGGATTATTCCTTTATCCAGTCTTTCAAAACTGACCCTTGGACGTCTGTCTGTGATCCTGCAGGATCAGGATAGGGCGAAACTTGATGTCTTTTCTGATAAGTTTTTGGTTCCCCTGGCCGACAGGTATTCTGAGGTTACGGAAAGTCTCACCCAAAACAGGCTGGCGGCCATGGACAGGCAGTATCAAGAGGCCCAGCGTCATTACCAGTGGGCTCGTAATATCTTGATTCTGTCGCTGACTGTTGGTGCCCTTGTGGCCGGTATTATAATTTTTATGCTTATCCGCAGCATTAATAAACCATTAGTTAAGCTGGCCATGGCCGTAAAGAAGTTGATGAATGGTGATTTCAGCCACCGCCTGTCATATGATGGTGATGATGAATTTGGGATATTGATCAGAGGATTTAACAAAACGATGGATGACCTGGGCGGTCTGATTGCCACTGTTGAAAAGTCAGGCATTCAAGTGACAAGCTCTATTACCGAGATTGCCGCCTCGGCCAAACAGCAGGAGGCAACGGTAAACGAGCATGCCGCCACTTCAAATGAGATTGCCGCCTCCACCACGGAAATTGCCGCTACTTCGGAGAATCTTATGGATACCATGTCCAAGGTCACGGATATGGTACACAATACCACCATGGCCGCCTCGCAAAGTCATAAACGGCTGCAAAATATTAATCGAATTATGAAGAAGATGGAGAATGCCGTGAACTCTATTGTCGGCAAGCTCTCTATCTTGAATGACAAGGCCGATAATATTGCTCTGGTGACCAAGACCATCAACAAGATTGCCGACCAGACCAATCTTCTTTCCTTAAACGCCGCTATTGAGGCGGAAAAAGCCGGTGAGTATGGCGCCGGTTTCTCGGTGGTCTCCTCGGAGATAAGGCGGCTGGCGGATCAGACGGCGGTGGCTACCTTTGATATAGAGCAGACGGTAAATGAGGTACAGGCGGCGGTTAACAGCGGGGTGATGAGTATCGAAAAATTTGCCGATAATGTCCATCGCGGTTTCTCTGATATCCAGATAAGCTCCAATCAGATATCTGAAGTCATCACTCAGGTTGAGGCCCTGCGTCCTCCCATTGAGACGGTGAATGAGGGAATTGAGGCCCAGTTCATGGGAGCCAAGCAGATCAGCGAGGCAGTGAGCCAGTTAAATGAGGCGGCTCAGCAGATCGCTGAGACGGTGGGGCAGAGCAGCTCTGCCATTGACCAGTTAAGTATGGCCACCGATACCCTGCGTAACAGCGTGTCGCAATTCAATCTCAAGGGCGGCTCTTCGCCGTCGGATTCGCCTGACTCCTGAAAATGCTGCTGATCTTGTTCAATATAGGGGTAGAGCGTTTTGCCCTTTCATGCCATGCCGTAGTGGAGATTTTACCTTTTCTTCGTCTGCAGGATGCTTCACCCCGTTGTGAAGAGATAAGCGGACTGATAAATTATCGGGGCTGGCCGGTGCCGGTTTTAGACCTGCGGATGCTTCTTGCCGACTCTCCCTGCCGCCAAAGCCTGAGCAGCAGAATTATTGTCATTAATTATCAGGATGAGCGGGGCCGTCCCGGTCTGGAGAGGCGCATGGGGCTGCTGGCGGAGAAGGTTACCGAAACGGTCGTGGTGGCGGATGAATTGTTAGAGGCCTGTCTCCATCGCGCGGCTGGGGAATTAAAGGCCAAACCTTACTTAGACGTCAACCTCGTGGGCCGGGAGCTGGTGCAGTGGTTTGATCCTCAGACGGAGATATTGGCCATTCTTGGTGATCGGCTGGATCTGCTGCCATGACGAAAAATAGTCATAAAATTCTGGAGGATAAATTACGGCGGGCCATGGGGATTGATTTGCAGACCGTGGGCCATAATTCTCTTCACAACGCGGTTGCTCGGCGTATGCGGGTTCTTGGTATAAAAGAGAGGCGGCAATATTATGAATTGATCGATCGCAGCACGGCGGAGTTAGCTGAATTAATTGACGAGGTAGCGGTTAATGAGACTTGGTTCTTCCGCGATAATACGCCATTTTCGGTTCTGCAGCGTTATGCCCGTAATTGGTTAAAGAGTGGCCGCGGTTCATGCTTAAGGATATTAAGCGTGCCCTGTGCCAGCGGTGAGGAACCGTATTCCATTGCTATTGCTTTGCTGGAGGCCGGGGTTAACGGCCCGTTGTTCAAAATTGATGCCATAGACATCAGCTATCGGGCTCTGCGCCTGGCCCGCCGAGGTATTTACGGCCGTAATTCCTTTCGGGGCCGCAATAATTTTTTTCAGCGGAAATATTTTCAAAAAAGCAAAGCCGGTTATGTGATTGCCAAACATATAAAGCATTCGGTTAATTTTATCCGAGCCAATATCTTAGATACCAGACTCCCCATTTTAAACAATCGATATGATATTATATTCTGCCGTAATTTATTAATTTATCTTGATAAAAATAATCAAAAGCTGGTGGTGTCAATCCTGGATAAATTGCTGGTTGACGAGGGCCTGATTTTTACTGGTCATGCCGAACCTGGGGCCTTTGCCGACAGCGTTTTTATTCCGGCTCCCTATCCAAAGGCCTTTGCTCTGAGTAAGAGGATTGCCGCTGTCTGTAAACCTGATCAGGTCAGTTATAACTGGCAGTCCTTCCCGCCTCCTCTGCTGGTTCAGCCTTTATGGCCCACGGAATTAGATGCCGTTCGAGATCTGGCCGATGCCGGTCGGCATGAGGAGGCCATGGAGTGTTGTGAGCGATATATCCTTCGGCACGGCTCGGATAAGGAGGCCTATCTCCTCATGGGGATGATTCTAACGGATATGGATGAACCCCGGTTAGCCATTCGTATGCTGAAGAAGGTCGTCTATCTTGATCCCAATCTTGTTAAGGCCATTGACATGCTAGCCCTTCTTTACAAGGGGCTTGGAGATGATAACAATTACCGGCTTTTTAAACAGCGGGCGGGGCGGGTCGCGGCTCGGAATCAGCCCGCCGGGAAAGGTAGTGACTGAGATATGCCTGAATTTGATATAGATGACTGCTGGAACCGTATTGGCGAGCGGGCGGCTAAAAAAATCCGCTGTCAACGTTTAACGGAGTTATCTCTCTGCCGCAACTGTCCGCATTTTATCGTCGCGGCCCGTCTTCTCCTTGACCGGCCCCTGTCGGATGAATATCAGGCCCAGCTTACTAAGGAATATGAGCAGCCACTTGCCAAGCCGTCAAAACACGGTAAAACCGTCTTTGTCTTCAGGGCGGGATATGAATGGCTGGGGCTGCGGGCCTCTCTAATTAACGAGGTGGTGAATATGGGGCCCATACACTCCATACCTCATAAAAGCAGCCGCATATTCAGGGGGATTGTTAATGTCCGGGGCCGTCTTGAAATATGTGTATCCGTGGGCGGGGTGCTGCGTCTGGAGCCCGCCTCTCAGCCCCCCAGGGCGGCTTCACCGGAGCGTCTCGTTGTGGTGGTCAAGGGGGGGCGGAGTGTGGTCTTTCCGGTGAGTGAGGTTCTGGGGCCGGTACAGTATGAGCAGGATGATATTTTACCTCTGCCCATTACCATATCCGGTTCCAAGGCCGTTTATACAAAGGGTATTCTGCATTATGACGACAAGGAAATTGGCCTGTTGGACGATGTTTTGCTTTTTCGTATTTTGATCAGGAATCTGGCATGAGCAGCGCTGAGAACCTAAACGATATATCGCTCCTTGATCTCTTTCTGATGGAATGCTGCCATCAATGCGAGATATTAAATGAGCAGCTAACTCTGCTGAAAAATAATACTAATCCCCAGGCCGATTTCAGTTCCATGCAAAGGGCATTGCACTCTATCAAGGGTGCCGCCCGGATAATCGATCTAAGTTTGATTATTGAACTGACTCAAGCCCTGGAAAATGTTTTTCGACGACAATGGGGGTCGGTGATTCCCTGGAATATTGTTGAGGCCGCGGTTGGCGAATTAAATATTTTAAGTCGTCTGCCGGGAGACAGCCTGCGACTCAAGGTCAAAGAGCGGCGCGATATTATTAGTCAGTTGATTGAGAATCTTGGGGAGGAGATGGAAGCAGCAGGGCTGAAGACGAGCTCTGACCGTGATATTGAAAATCAGGCGCTTGAGCCCAAGCCTGAGCCGCTGCCGCCGCTGTCCGCGGATCTCTTTGATATCTTTCGGCAAGATGCCGGTCAGCATCTAACCCTGCTCAGTGAGAATATCCTTAAATTAGAGCGGAATCCCCATGACAGCCTGTTACTGACCGAGGGTATGCGGGCAGTTCATTCAATTAAGGGCGCGGCCCGTATCATTGAGCTGCATGATATTGTCAGTCTTACCCACGCCATGGAGGATGTGCTGGTCAGAATACAGGATAACTCCAACTCCCTGCCCCATTCCACTATTGATGTTCTTCTTGGGGCCTGTGATCTGCTGCAGGCTTTGATCAACAGCCGGCCCGGTGAGGTTGATCAATGGCTGATGGGGAACAGGGAGATCGTGGCGGCCTATATTAAGCGTCTAAGCGCTGAGAGCGCCGGAACCTCCTCCGGGCCGGTACCGGCCATTCAAATCCTGAGCCGTAAAGATAGCGAAACGACAAACAAAGCCCAGAGCTTAAGGGTGTCGGCTCAGGGCATGGATCGGTTGATGAATTTGGCTGGGGAGGCCATAATTGAGGCCGACTGGCTGCCGTCGATGTTAACTAACGCCTTGCGCTGGCAGCAGAAGGAAAAGGAAATATGGGCGGCTGTTGCCGGTATCCATAAACATCTGCAGGAGCAGGGGATGCCGCAATATCTTGAAGATTCATTCAGCTATCTGCATGATAAGATAAAATTATGCGTTCATTTATCTAATATCAGTCTGGCGGATATTGACGATCATGTGCAGAACGCCGCGACTATCTCTCATCGTTTACGTCAGGAGGTGGTGAATAACCGGATGCAGCCCCTGGCGGACGGCACCAGGGGGCTGTCGCGTCTCGTTCGTGATCTAACCCTTAAGCAGGGCAAAAATATACGCTTTACGGTTACCGGGGCGGAGACCATGGTGGATAGAGATATCCTGGAGAAACTGGAGGCTCCGCTTACCCATCTCATTACTAATGCCGTGGATCATGGCATTGAAAGTCCCGAGGAACGGCAGCGGGCGGCTAAACCCCCTGAGGCGGTGGTGAGCATCAACGCCCGGCATATGCATGGCCGGCTCTATATAACCATTGCTGATGATGGGCGCGGCATTGATCTTTCGTCCTTACGCCGCAGGATTGTTGACAAACGCTTAGTATCAAAACAGGTGGCGGAAGAGCTCAGTGAGGCTGAACTGCTGGAATTTGTTTTTCTGCCTAATTTCAGCACTAAGGAAATGCCGACTCAGACCTCCGGCCGCGGAGTGGGATTGGATGTGGTGCGCGATATAATTACCCAGGTCAGGGGCAGCGTTGATCTTACCTCCATTCCTGGTTATGGGTGCTATTTTGAACTCTGTCTGCCCCTGACCCTCTCTATTATCCGGGCTCTTATTGTCGAAATAAATAATGAACCTTATGCCATTCCCCTGGTTAATATTGATCACACGATTCGTCTCAAGCACTCTGAAATTAAGGCCATGGAGGGGCGGCGTTATATAATTTCCCATGAAAAACGGGTGGGTATTATTGCCGCCCAGCAGGCCCTTGATCTCGATGATGACGGGACGGAAACAGATCCACTCTCCATCATTGTGCTGGAGAACGAGCGTAAGCCCTACGGTCTTATTGTCGATGAACTTCAGGGGATTCGTGACCTGGTGGTGCAGTCTTTAAATGACCGGCTGGGTAAGCTCCGCAGCATCAGCGCTGCGGCGGTGGCTCCGGATGGCACACCAATCTTGATCTTAGATGTTATGGACTTGATTAACACGATGGATCATATGATATCCGGCAACCGTTTGCGGCGGGTGGAGAGCGGCAGCGAGATGAGCCATCAGCAGCGTAAGAGGGTTTTAGTAGTGGATGATTCCGCCACGGTGCGTGAAGTGGAACGTACCATTCTGATCCGGCACGGTTTCCTGGTAGATACGGCTGATGACGGGCTGCAGGCCTGGAATAACGTCAGGGAGAAGGATTATCAACTGGTGATTACCGATGTGGATATGCCCAATATGGATGGTATTGAGCTGCTGTTTCAGATTCGGGAACATGCGGATCTGGAAGAACTGCCGGTGATAATTGTCTCTTATAAAGATCGGGAAGAGGATAGGCAGCGTGGTCTCACCGCTGGAGCGGATTATTATCTCACCAAGGGTAGTTTCAGCAATCAGAGGTTCATTGAGGCGGTGGAAGATTTAATTGGCGCTGCCGACGATATCGAAGAGTCTGCCTAAGGGGCGGATTCCGATTTTTACGCGAAATAATAGAGCCAATATTAAAAATGGGGGAATTGCTTGAAGATAGGTATTGTTAATGATTCCTTGATGGCGGCGGAGATTCTGCGCCGTATTGTGGAAGCGGAACCCAGCCTTGAGGTTATGTGGATAGCGGAGGACGGATTTCAGGCGGTACAGAATTGCCGGGAATCACGGCCCGATTTGATTTTGATGGATTTACTTATGCCGGTTATGGACGGGGTAGAGGCTACCCGCCGGATAACGCGGGATACGCCCTGCGCCATTCTCATTGTTACCTCTTCGGTTAACGACAATGCCTCTTTGGTCTTTGAAGCCATGGGGGCCGGGGCCATGGACGCGGTTGCCACACCGGTGCTTGGTGACAGCGGGAATGGCAGGGAGGCGGCTGATTTATTGCATAAGATTCGGATAATCGCCCGTTTGATTAATTATCCCTTAGAGCTTATCTCTATAGAGAAGAGGAAGGGGCTGAATGATGACGGTGAGCCGTTGGTGGTTATCGGCGCCTCTACCGGTGGCCCTCCGGCTCTGGCCGCTATTCTGGCGGATTTGCCCTGTTCCTGTAATGTCCCTGTGGTTGTGATTCAACATATGGATAAAAAATTTACCCCCGGTCTGGTGAATTGGCTCAATCAACAGATTGAGCTGCCGGTTCAGTTGATTAACGAGGGCGATATGCCCCAAAATGGTGTTGTTATGCTGCCCAATACCAATGTCCATCTGCAGATGACGAGGCAGGGACGTTTCAGCTATTCTATTGAACCGGAGGAAAATTTTTATCACCCCTCTGTGGATGTATTTTTTGAGACCCTCGCTGCCAACTGGCGGGGAAAAATTATCGCCGCTCTGCTCACCGGTATGGGTCGTGACGGGGCGCGCGGTCTGCTGACGATTAGAAATAAGGGCGGATACACCATCGCCCAGGACAGGGAAAGCTCGGTGGTCTATGGGATGCCCAAGGCCGCGGCGGAAATTAATGCCGCCCGCGAGATTTTGCCCATGAAGGAAATTGGTAGCCGGATTAGACAATTGCTTGCTAAAGGATAAAAGATAAAAATTCATCTTGCCGCCGCTAAGGCTGTATATAGCGGGAATAGGCAACAACAACTAACCTTGAAGAATAAAGAAAAAGATAAGTTTTTGAAATCTCCGCCCGCTGACGATTATCAGGCCTTAAAGTCGTATAGGATTACCGTCCTCCTGATTGATGATCAGCCTATGGTGGCAGAGGCGGTGCGCCGCGCTCTGGAGGGCGAAAGTGATATAGATTTTCATTACTGCGCTGACCCGACTAAGGCAATTCAGACCGCTAATAATATTCAACCAACCTTGATTCTCCAGGATCTCATCATGCCGGAGGTCAACGGTCTGATGATGGTTAAATTTTTCCGGGTCAATCAGCAGACCTCCAAGGTGCCGATTATCGTGCTTTCCACCAAGGAGGAACCGGAGGTCAAGAGTGAGGCATTCAGGGCCGGGGTTAATGATTATATTGTTAAATTGCCGGACAAGATTGAATTAATTGCCCGTATCCGTTATCATTCTCAGGCCTATATAAATTATATGCAGAAGGAGGAGGCCTTTTGCGCCCTGCAGGAGAGTCAGCGCCGTCTGCATGAGGCCAATTTGACCCTTGAAAAATTATCATCCCTTGACGGCCTTACTAATATAGCCAATCGCCGGAAGTTTGATCATACTCTGCGTCAGGAGTGGAATCGAGCCATGCGTAATTTATGCCCTATATCGCTCATTATGCTGGATATAGATTTCTTTAAACTGTATAACGATACTTACGGCCATCAGGGTGGTGACGAGACCTTAAAGGCCGTGGCCGAGGTTTTGAAGGAGATGGAAAAACGTCCCGGAGATCTTGCCGCCCGTTACGGCGGCGAGGAATTCGCGCTTATTTTACCAGAAACGGATCCGACCGGGGCCTCGGATGTGGCCTATAGCATTATCGAACAGGTACGGGCCTTGGCCATCCGCCATGAGTCCTCTATGGTCAGCGATATCCTGACGGTAAGTATCGGTACCTCGACCATGGCTCCGGTTCGTAAAAGTAAGCCGGCCCGCCTTGTTGCCGTGGCAGACAGGGCGCTCTATCAGGCCAAGCACAAGGGGCGTAATCAGGTGGTTATCTCCACAGCCGGAGTGGATTTATAACACTTAAATTAAATAAGGTAACAGCCATGCCCGGTTTTATCCGAGCATAACGAAACATGAAAATCGTGGCAGGGGCGACAGCCCTGGCAGACGGCTTTCACATAAAGACAATATGGAAATGATATGACAAAGCCAATAACAACAACTGATTTTCGGGATTTGAACCTTATCCATCGTGGAAAGGTACGTGATTTGTATGAGTTAGATGATGCTCTGTTGATGGTGGCTACAGACCGGATATCCGCCTTTGATGTGGTAATGGCGGAGCCTATTGATTCCAAGGGGGCTGTTTTAACCGAGATGTCGCTCTTCTGGTTCGACTATTTAGGTGATATTATTCCCAATCATCTGATTAGCGCCAGGGTGGAGGATTATCCAGCCGTCTGCCAGCCCTATGCCGCTGATCTTGCCGGCCGCAGTATGTTAGTCAAAAAGGCTGAACCTCTGCCCGTGGAGTGTATTGTGCGCGGTTATATCTCTGGTTCGCTCTGGAAGGCCTATACCAGGGGCGAAGACCCCTGCGGCCTTTCCCTGCCTGCCGGTCTTCAGGAGTCGGAAAAATTACCCCAGACTATATTTACCCCTTCGACCAAGGCCGAGGCCGGGATGCATGATGAGAATATCTCGGTGGCGAGAATGCGTGAGATTGTCGGTGATGAGGAGACGGAGCGGATTATGGAGGTCAGTATCCGTCTCTATGAAAAGGCGGCCGCCTATGCCCTGGAACGGGGCATAATCATTGCTGACACTAAATTTGAACTGGGTTGGTATGAGGGGAAATTAATCTTGATTGATGAGGTCTTGACTCCGGATTCATCCCGTTTCTGGCCTCTGGCAGATTATGAAAGGGGCCGCAGCCAGGTTAGTTTTGATAAACAATTTCTGCGCGATTATTTATTGTCCATCAAGTGGTCGAAGAATCCGCCGCCCCCGCCTCTGCCGGCTGATATTATTATTAAGACTAAGGAACGCTACCTTGAAGCATTGGAACGGATCAGGGGGCGGGAACCCGGAGTGTAGCGGAGAGGCCGGATGTCTGACATCCATTCCCTTATTCGCATTCGCGGCTTAAGTATTTTTTTTCTCTTGGCTCTGAGCGCTGTCAGCGGCTGTGTCGGGGAGGCTGTTATCCCTACCGGGGTCAGGATATTTCATTATCATATTCAGGAGGACAGGCAGGATCTGGAAAAAATGATCCGCCGCCTTTACGCCAAAAACCCCAAATATCAGCCTTCCCGTGTCATGCGGCATAAAAGGATTGAGCAGATATTCCACGGTCGGCCGTTGTTCGACAAATACGCCTGTATGCCCTCTAACGAGGTTCTGAGCGCTGCCTTTGCCCCTGACACCAGTGAACCGGACCGGGTGTTTTTATTGGGCCTGGGGATGATGAAGAGTATCAGAGAGGCTTATGGCGTGGGGCGTAAACAGATAATGATAACCGCTCTTCAGGTGCCGCTGGAACGTCTGCAGCGTCTGTACCGTAACCTGAATCAGGTGAATTGGCGGTTAAAGACCTATAAGGACAAGCAGGGCCGCTTATTATTTTTAACTAACGAAAAAGGGGTGGACGGCTATCTTAACATGGGCTATGAGGTTATCATGACTGCTATCCTTACCAGGGTGCAGGACGATATCTATCTGCGGGGCGGACTGCCGAGTAAATACATATTTGATATGTCCACCATGTTTGTCTCCATCATTTTATAAGCCGTTGGCCGCCAGTTCTTTAATCAACTCCCGCTGACGATTCGAAAGTTCTTTGGGTTTAGGCACCGCCACCAGTACCTTAACTATGAGATCCCCTCTCGGCCCATGGGGGCCGCTTGGCAGGCCGTGGCTCTTCAGGCGCAGCTTGGCCTGGGGCTGAATGCCGGCCGGGATTTTGACTTTCAGGGTTTTGCCTTCCAGTGTGGTCACCTCTGTCTTGTCACCCCGTACGGCTGTACTGAAAGGAACCTGTTTCTCGTGAATCAGGTCATTACCGTCTCTGATAAAATCAGGAT
>CAZZJP010000007.1:0-26638 GCA_964654555.1 uncultured Desulfobulbia bacterium | reverse complement strand
TACGTTCCGCCGTCATTATCTCCCGCAGCTTTTGCTCAATGTAGTTACTCAGCCACTCCTCTGTTCTGGGGCTGGCCAGCATATTACGCACTGCTTTTTCGAGTACGGCCAGCATACGGGCCTGAGCCTCGGCGGGCAGAACCGTCGTGAGGGGTTTACCGGCGGTCTCCTCAATATGGTTGGCAATGATTACCCCCATCTCTTTGGCAAAGGTATCACCGGCCAGATGATTATGAACAATCTTCAGGCCGCGCCAGCGCAGAATCTTTAAGCCCGCCTCAAGATAGGAGGTGAAACGCTTGGGAACAATACTGCTCAGCGGCCCCAGATCCCGATTTAAAAGCCCCTGCACCTTGGTATCAATGACCAGAGCTAATTGCTTTTTGAAGGCCTTGCCGTTTAAGGCCTTGGTTATATCACTGCTGGTCAGTAGATGGCGGCCCACCATACGGCCCATATTGACGGCCAGCTCATGGCGTTTGGCTGGAATAACCCCTGGAGTCATGGGTAGCCGCCAACCAAAAAGCCGCCAGGGCTTAAGAGGTCGAAACAGCATGCGAATGGCAACATAATTGGTCATATAACCAATAAAGGCTCCTACTAACGGCGGGATTAGATAGATAAAAAGCTGGTGCATGATAATCTATTAAAGAGGTGGTTTAAATTTTTAGTTAAAAGCATTTTTGCCGAGGATTACCCGGCGTTAAAACTCATCCTATTTTTCTATTTCCGCAGCATCCGGCCCAGGGTCTGATCCACGGCCAGGGCCTGTTCCATCCTGTCTTCTAAAAAATCCTCGGAGAAATAGGCTCGGTTGTCCTTAATGGTAGCCCTTAATTTATCCACATCCCGCTCACCGGCCATCCGCATAACCCGCATCAGATTATGCTGAAATGAATCCACCATTCGGTTGCCAGCTCCGCCGGCGATGAGAATTTCTGCGTAGGTGGCGGGATTTTGGGCGTGAACGCGGGCCATGCCTAAAATCCCGTACAGTGAGGTCAGTGTCGAGTGACTGGCGATATCGTCCGGGGCGATCTGATTGTCCTTCAGGGCCATGGCCATGGCGAGAGAGATGGCGGTGGGCAGTTTCTGGCTTACTCCCATGAGCAGATCATGGCGGGCCGGGCTGTCCTGGAAAATATCGGCCCCGTGTTTATAGAGAAAGGCCTCAAATTCACCACAGAAACGGCCGCTGCGGCTGGTACGCACCACAACGGCATTCTTGTCCTTCATGGCGGCGGCCTTGGGCCCCCAGAGATTATGCACCAGCATAACCTCCACCTCCGGCAGGGTGGAATCAAGGGCGGCCTTAATAGTTTCCTCAGCCGCTCCCACCAGTAGAATAAGGGCCTGGCCCGGCCGCAGCCGGGGGCCGTATTCCTTGATCGTGGACGGGGTGGCGCTGATGGGCACACAGATAATCACCACATCCACCTCCGGAATCATCTCGGCCGGCCGCTTCTTGGTAGAGCGCCCGCAGAGGGTGGTCTGGTATCCCTCATTGCGTAACTTGTCGGCAAACCAGCGGCCCATGGCCCCGGTGCCAATGAAGCCAAAGGATTTGATAAATTTTTGGCGCATATCAACCCGGGGGAAAGAGCCCAGGGTTTTGATGGCATGCGGCTCCTGAATAATCTGGTTTTGCAGGCAGGTTAAAACTTCTTCAAGAGCCGGGTCGTCACGGTGGCCCTCGACCTCAATATAAATTTTCAGTTTCTGGGTCTTGATATCATTTTCGGACTGCAGGTCAATAATATTGATTCCGCGCCGGGTAAATTCACCGAGAATATCGTAGAGTAGACCAACCCGGTCATTAAGGGGAATGGTGAAAAGGGCGGTGGCATCATAGCCCGTGGGTACCGTCATTTCAGGGCCTAAAATGGCAAATCTCGTCCGGTTATGGGGGGCGACGTCAAGATGCCGGATAATCAGGCCCTGCTCCTTCAGAAGCTCCGAGGTCTCAATAATACCGTAACCGGCTTTATTCTCCGCCCTGATATCAATAACGGCACCTTTGACATCATGGACGGCGAGCAGCGAGGCATCCGGGTATTTTTCGCCTATAAACTCCTCACATTGTTTGAGGACAGACATGGTGCCCATGAGGATTTTAACCGGCTCCGTCTGCTCTAAGCTGCCGAGGGAGAGTTGAATGGGCAGGACAATATTATCAATCCAATATCCCCGCCGCAGACGTTCAAGGGCCTGAATATCCTTAATGCCGCCCTCCCGGGTATTATAGATGGGTAGAATGGCGAAATCGACCTCTCCGCACGCCAGGGCGTCAATAACCTCGTTCATGCCCGGATAGAGGGCGATCTCTGCTTGGTGGAGATAGCTGCCGGCCGCCTGCCAGCTCTGCGATCTCTCCGGGCCTACCGCCGCGACTTTAACCATAACTCTGTCTATTCCTCATCACGGCAGCCGCAGCCACAGCCATCATGATGACTATGGCTGGCCGGGCTATGCCGCAGAATGCCCCGCAGTTGTTCCTTTAAATCATCGGGGGCGTATTCGAGACAGTAGAGGAGTGCCTCGTCCTGCTCCTTGCTGTCCTCTCCGGCATTCATACAGATATTTAAGGCTTCCTCAAAAGAGCTAAATGACATTTTCAATTCTCCTCAGTCGGATAAACCGGAATATTTTTTCATATTCGGCGTTCATTTTTTTCCTTTTTTTCAAGGGCTTCTGTAAATGCTTTTTTTATTAATTCTTCTGAGGGCATCGCCGATGTCTCATACCGCCTTCAGGTTAACCCGAATTGCAGTACATCTCTTGCTTCCTGGTCGATATCGAGACTGTTTATTTGTACGGTCGGACTACCAATATGGCGAAACGTCTTTGCTTCCTCTGCTGTTTTTACAATTATATTTTCTAAAGTAATTGTAATACCTGATTTTTGAGCAACCCTCTTCACAAGGGATATGGTTTCAGGAGTTGCGGCACACCCATCAAGATGAATGATTTTGACTTTCATTATTTTCCCTTCTTTTGAATATGGGCGAGTTACTCGGTTTGAAGGATTTCATTGATCCTTTTGCCAATGGATCATCTGGGGTACCAATTTTAGACATCATGTTAAATAGACGTATATTCATTCTCCAGCGGGTATCTGTGGCTTTATGCCAGGGATCGGGAATCAAGCGCTTAAAACCGGTAGACTGATGGTAAAGGTGCAACCCCTGCCTGGGGCAGACTCGCAGTCAATGATGCCCTTTAATTCACTAACAATACCATATATAATCGATAGTCCCAGCCCCGTACCGCGGCCGGTTTCCTTGGTGCTGAAAAAGGGCTCGAAGACCTTCTCCCGTACCTCAGGCGTCATCCCCTGACCATTATCGATAAACCGGGTAATTAACTGCCCGTCCCGCTGGTGAAAATCAACCTCTATGCGGCCATTATCCATATCTTCCAGGGCGTCCATACTGTTTTGGATCAGGTTGGTAAATACTTGCTCCAGCTTGGAGATATTAGCATGCACAAGAGGCAGGTTATCAGTCCCGGTGATTCGCAGTTCCACGCCGCCGGCCTTGATCTTCTGTTTAAATAAAATCAGGGCACTGTCTAAGGCCTCCGGAACATTCACTGGGTTCAGTTCATCGCTGCCATTACGGCCAAAGGTGCGTAGATGATCTATAATCAGGGTAATTCGGCGGATTTGCTTTTGCGATTCACTAATATCTTCCAGCAGTTCATCGAGGTTGAGGGCTTGATTCTCAATATCGCGGCCCGTGGATTCCAAAGCGATTTTAATGAAGGTCAGGGGTTGATTTATTTCATGCGCGATACCGGTGGCTATCTGGCCCAGCGAGGCCATCTTGGCCTGCGACATCATTTTGATTTCGTTCTCACGGTTCTGGCGCTCAAGACGGGCCTGAAGCTCAATGTCGGCAATTAATTGTTCATTGGCCGTCTGCAGGGCCTTATTTTTCTCAGCCAGAACCTTGAGCAGGCGTTTGTTTTCCTTGGTCAGTTGGTATTTGTCAATGGCCTGGAAGAGAATACTCCGTACCTGATCTATATTCCACGGTTTGTTGATATATTGATGAATATGCCCTTGATTAATGGCCTGAATAATGTCCTGCGGATTGATATAGCCGGTGAGGATGATGCGGATGGGGTCGGGATCCATCTCGTAAATTCTGGTCAGCATCTCTACGCCGCTCATGCCTGGCATACGCTGGTCAGCAACGACTACGGTGATATTATGATAGGCTTTAAAAATTTCCAGCCCCTCATCACCTGAAATAGCGGTTATAATCTCAAATTCATCCTCAAAGGATGCGGTGAAGTTACTTAGATTGATCTGTTCGTCGTCTATATAAAGTATTTTTACCTTTGCCATTCTATTTCCCGGCCCTCAGCCGTCTAAACGGTAGAAGTCTTCAAGTCGAATGATTAAATCATCTTTACCCTCACCGGTTTTGGCTGAAAACAACAGCCGCTGATCCGGAGAGATGCCAAGCCCGGCATCCAGAGCCCCGGCATGACGCAGGCGCTGGCCCCGGGGAATTTTATCAATTTTGGTATAAACCGGCAGGGCTGGAACATTAATCTCCCGGAGCCAGGAGATCAGGTCAAAATCCAGGCTCTTCAGGGGATGGCGAATATCAAGAATAACCACCACGCAGCGCAGGGACTGCCTGGTTTCTATATAGTCGGCGATTAATTGCTGCCACAGGCCCTTCATGCTGCGAGGAACCTTGGCATAGCCGTAACCGGGCAGATCAACGAGATGGGCCGTCTCATCCACGAGAAAAAAATTAAGGCTCTGGGTCTTGCCTGGCCGGGAGCTGACCTTTACCAGTTTCCGCTGGTTGACCAGTTTATTGATGAGGCTGGACTTCCCGACATTGGAGCGCCCGGCAAAGGCGACTTCCGGCAGGGTATCATCGGGCAGCTGCTTCATGTTAAAGGCACTGGCTAAAAAATTAATCCTGGCGTAATTAAGCATACTCTATTTAGTTTAGTGATTTTGAGCCGTTGAAGGCCTTGCAAGTGGTATTAAATAACCTTGGAAAGGGGATACTCTATAATACCCTCGGCCCCGGCCTTTAAAAGCTGCGGGATAATATCGCGCACCTCATGTTCAGAGATAACCGTTTCCACCGAGCACCAGTCCTTGTTATAGAGATGAGCTATGGTGGGAGCGTTCATGCTGGGCATCAGAGAAATAACCTGTTCCAGGTTCTCATTGGCTACGTTTAACTTCAGGCCCACGATGTTATCGGCCTTCAGGGCACCCTGCAGGAGCATGGCTATATTATCAATCTTCTCCTGCTTCCAGGGATCAGACCAGGACTTTTTGTTGGCAATAAACTGAGTGTTAGACTCCAGCATCTCATAAATTACCTTCAGACCATGGGCGCGGATGGTGGTCTCTGTCTCGGTTACCTCAACAATGGCGTCGGCCAGCTTCGAGACCACCTTGGCCTCAGTCGCGCCCCAGGAAAATTCTATATCAACGTTAATATTTTTATCTTTAAAAAAATTCTTGGTGAAGTTTACCAATTCGGTGGAAATCTTTTTTCCCTCCAGATCTTTTAGACAGTTAATGTCTGAATCTCCCGGCACCGCCACCACCCAGCGGGTCGGTTTGCGGCTGACCTTGGAGTAGATCAGATCTGCCACTACCACGATATCGGATTCATTTTCCAGAGTCCAGTCCTTGCCGGTAATACCGGCATCTAAGATCTCGTCTTCTATGTAGCGGGACATCTCCTGGGGCCGGCAGATGGAGCAGGAAAGCTCTGGGTCATCAATTTCGGGGAAATAGTTGCGGGAGACAGTCTTGATCTTCCAGCCTGATTTGTCAAATAACTCAATGGTAGCCTTTTCCAGGCTGCCCTTGGGGATACCAAGTTTTAACAGCTTCATTTTTTGTAAACCTCCGCCGGATCAAATACCGGTTCATCTTTAATCTCAAAATCAGCGGCCCGCAGACGGCGGAAGAAACAACTGCGATAGCCTTTATGACAGGCAGCTCCGCCCTGTTGCTCCACGAGATAAATCACTGTGTCCTCATCGCAGTCTAATAGTATTTCCTTTATGATCTGATAATGCTTGGATGACTCACCCTTTAGCCACAGTTTTTTCCGGGAGCGGCTCCAAAAATGGGCCTTGCCGCTGGCAATGGTATGTTCCCAGGCCTCCTCGTTTATATAGGCCAGCATCAGAACTTCACGGCTTGTATAATCCTGGACAATTACCGGCAGCAGGCCGCCGCCCTTCTCAAAATTTAATTCGGTCATTTTTGTCTTCCTGCCCGGCGTTTTCAACGGCCCCTGATTTTGGCGTATTAGCACCATGTTCCCGGCCGACAAAATATGGTATGCAGGAAGTACGGAATTTACAGTACTCATCTGCATGTCGGCAATGGGCCTCGGCGGCGGACATTTCCTCCTTGTATTTTTCGCAGATTAATTCCACAATCGTGGTAGAATATGCCCGTCAGGAATATTTGTCAAGGGCCGGTAACTGTAAAGCGCCAAGAGCCAAAATCCAGTCAGTATGGACAAGTTTTTTATTTAAAATTAACCCAAGCTTGAGTAATATAGCTCTTTTTGTAATTTTCTTCCACTCTAAACGCTATTTATGACAACTGCCAGCCTGCAACAAAGTAAAGATATTCTTATCAATATCCGTGAATATCTGCGCGTGGAGAAGGAGGCGCTTTTTCATTTGTTGCGAGACCCCCGGATTACTATATGGAAAGATATTGATATCATTGCCATAGAAGATAAATTAAAGGTAATGGGGATTTCCTCCCAGGAGTTACAGAAGGCTCTGCAGGGGTATCCGCGTCAGGCCAAGGGGGCTGCCACCCACATCAAATTGTGTAATAACGAAATCAGCAACCAATTGGCCGATTTGATTGACTGCCGGAATCCAGAGCCGGCCTTACGGTCTGCCCTTCAACTCGAGAAAAAATCCAGGCAGCTTGATGCCTTGCTGTCCTCACTGCATAAGTTGACAGATAATTTCCTCTGTACTGACCAGAAAATTCGCCGGCTCCTTAGTTTTGAAAATATCCTGCCCCTGGCCAGGCATATAACCAAGCAGCAGATCCATATCTTTAAAGAAGGCTTGGAAGTTTACCGACTATTGACTGCGAGCGCGGAAATCAAGGATGACGGTCCGCCGGGTATTGCGGCTTTAAGCCGTCAGGCAGCGCAGCTGCAGTCTCGTTTTCACCATGTTGATATTCTTAATTTTCCCCGACCGGTGGAAGAGATTCTCTATCATTACCTTGAGCTTGGTAGCAAGACCATAGAACAACTGCTGATCTTCAATAAAAAAACGGCGGGCATATTATCCGGGGATCAAGGGAGTATAAAGGCCCTTAACCGCCGCTTTCCAGAACTTGCCGCCATGGAGAATACCGAGGAGTTATTAAATGGGGTGTTGAAGCAGGCCGCCGCCGTCTACCGGTTATTAAGTGATTTATACCACAAGCGTGAGACGGTTCAAACCTGCGCTAAGATTGCTGAAAGTCTGGAATTTTTGAATATCTATCATTTGACCCTGAAAAACAAGATTATTCCGGCTTTTCAGGATGAAATCAAAAAAAACAATTCGCTGGTGAATCCCGCTACTTTGAGCAGCAAAAAGACCAGAGACTTTTTTACCGGCCCCAAAGGTATTATTCGCTCCATGAAACTTATGATGACCTCACTCAAGGGACATCATGCTCTTAACCAGGTTGAGCTACAGATAATTTTAGAAAAGGCGGTTAACAGCTGCAAAACAACTCACATCAGCTCAAATAAAGATGGACGTGAATTACGGGATTTTATTGACAGCCTGATTAATCATTTTTCCAGGCCGTTTCCCTATGATGTAATATTTACATTGGTGAAGCAGACAATTACGGCCTATGGCCAGGCCGCCGAACAAATGGTTAAAAACTACGGGGTTAAAAAAAATCTACAGAATATTACCCCGGTCAAACTGCCGGCCAGCTTTGAGAAACTGGCGCTTCTCTTAGAAAAAAAACAAACTTCTTTTATAAAAGCCAATCAAGGGGGATGAAAAAAATAATGAAAGCAGCAATTGGGGATAGGGTTATTGTGGTCTATGATGGTTTTCTGGAAGCTGGTGAGGTTTTTGAATCCTCAGAGGCCAGCGGGCCGCTGGAATTTAAAATTGGTGTCGGGGAGGTGCTGCCGGCCTTTGAGGAGGCGGTGATTAATATGGAGGTTGGAGAGACTAAAAATTTTACCATTAAGGCGGCTCAGGCCCACGGCCCTGTTAAACCGGAGCTTATTCACCGCATGGAGCGCAGTACGCTTCCCGATCACCAGAACCTGCATCCCGGTATGGTGCTGGGCATGAAAATCGAGCATGAGGGTAATAAACATGAGATACCGGCTCTGCTCACTGCCTTAGATGAAGAATTCGTTACCCTTGATTTTAATCACCCCCTGGCAGGCAAGGATCTAAAATACAAGCTGACTCTGCGGGAGATTAAATCTGCAGCTGCCAGTGGCTGACTGTCTAACGCGGACGGTCTTGAGCATTGCCGGTTCCGATCCCTCCGGGGGGGCTGGAATCCAGGCTGATCTCAAAACCTTTACCCGCCTGGGAGTCTATGGGGCCGCCGCTATAACCTGTCTTACGGCCCAGAATACGCTGGGTGTTACCGCCGTGTATCCCCTGGCCCCGGGAATTGTTGCTGAACAGGTGCGGGTTGTACTCGCTGACCTTCGGGTAAGCCATATCAAGATTGGCATGATTGGCTCGGCGGTAATTGCCTCGGCGGTTAATCAGGTTCTGGATGACTTTCAGGGTGAAATAATCTATGATCCGGTTTTGACATCGACCAGCGGCATGCCGTTGTTAGTTGCTGCTAGCGATCTGCCCGCTCTATGCAGCCTAATCAGCCGGGTCACGGTATTAACTCCTAATCTTGATGAACTTCGGCAGATAAGCGGTGAAGACTGTCTATCTGTCCAGGATTCCTTAAGCGTGGCGAGGGGGCTTTTGGGCCGCTATCCCCGTTTGCGGGCCGTTGTGATAAAGGGGGGGCATTTTGCCACCAGCGCTCAGGTGGATAATTACCTGCTCCTTGCCACGGAACCGCAAGCGCCGATTAAGATAAGTCTGCCTCGTCTAACGGTCAAAAACTCTCACGGCACTGGCTGCACTTTCGCCTCGGCCTTTGCGGCTTATCGTCTGCTGGGGGCGGATTACGAACTGGCCTGCCGCCAGAGCGGCGCCTTTGTCTGGCGGTTGCTGCGGGCGGGTATGAATGTGGATTACGGTCACGGCAGCAGCGGTCTGCCGCATCATCTTTTAAAGGCGGAATCCGGCAGATGAGTAAAGAAAAAAGATCATATAGTCAGCGGCGGCGGGGCGGCAAAAATTTTGTCTGCCATTGCTGTCGCCGGGAGCTGCCTTTCTGCTGGAACTGCCCCTGCGGTTTTCAGATTTGTCCGGAGTGTTTTACGGAAAACAAATGGGGACTCACCAACGGCCCCACCTGGGTCTGTCCCGATTGCGGCCGGATTCGCATGATGTGAGAGAAAAATGCTGCTGACCATTGATATAGGAAACAGCCATACCGTTGTTGGACTCTTCGCGGCGGAAGATCTGCTTTTCAACTGGCGTATCCAGACTAATCACCGGGCTACGGCTGATGAAATAGCCGCCTGTCTGCACGGCCTGTTCTCTATGCGGGGTATACATTTTACCGCTCTCACCGGCATGGTAATAGCTAATGTCGTGCCTTCCCTCGAGGAGAGTTGGCAGAATTTTGCCCGTCAGCTCTCACTCACCCCTTTGATGGTGACTAACAGGCTTGATCTTGGCATACCAATTTGTACCGCCGAGCCCTCGGAAGTGGGGGCGGACAGGCTGGTAAATGCCGTGGCTGGTTTTCATAAATTCAGTCAGGCTCTGATTATTGTCGATTTCGGCACTGCCACCACCTTTGACTGTGTCTCTAATGAGGGGGAGTATCTTGGCGGTGCCATTGCCCCTGGTCTGGCCATTTCTTTAGAAGCCCTTGGAGTCAGGACAGCGCGTCTTCCGCAGGTGCATCTCAAGCCGCCTGCGGCTGCCATTGGCCGTGACACGGTAACTGCTATTCAATCAGGAGTCATGTTCGGTTACAGCGGTCTCGTTGAGGGATTGATAAATCGCTTAAGCGCCGAGTTCACCGGCGGCCCGCCGCTGGTTCTCGCCACCGGCGGTATTGCCGGGCTCATCGCTCCTCTGACCCCGGCCATTAAACATATTGAGCCTTTGCTCACCCTGGAGGGGCTGAAACTAATCCATGAACGCTGCGCCTCTTAAAACTATTACCCCACCGGCCCTGCGGCGGGGGGATCATGTTGCCCTCATCGCTCCCTCCGGGCCGCTTAACACTGATATAAACATCGGGATACAATGGTTGAGGGATGCCGGTCTGCGGGTGGTTTGTGCCGCGGACATCACGCGGCGGCAAAATTATCTTGCTGGAGTGGACAGCAGACGTCTGCAGGAACTGCATGGCTGTTTCAGCGATCCAAATATCCAGGCTGTTATGGCGGTACGGGGTGGTTTCGGCTCCGGCCGTCTTCTACCTTTTGTTGACTTTGAACTACTTAAGCAAAATCCTAAAATTCTGCTTGGTTTCTCTGATCTCACCGCCCTCTTGAATGCCGTTACCTTTCGGACCGGCCTGATAACCTGGCACGGCCCCATGCTGTCAACCATTATTAGGGATGGGAGGGCGGCTCTGGATAATTGTCTCACGGCCCTCAGCTCCTGCCGGCCAGCCCCACTAAAGGTCAAGGGACTGGAGATTATCCGGCCCGGCCAGGCGGCAGGCCGTCTCATGGGCGGTAATCTTACTACCCTTGTCCATCTTCTCGCGACCCCCTATGAACCAGACTGGCAGCATATAATCCTCTTTATTGAGGATATTAATGAACCGGTCTACCGGGTTGACCGTCTGCTGACTCATCTCCAGCAGGCGGGGAGGCTCGAACAGGCGGCCGGGGTGATACTGGGAGGTTTTCTGAACAGTGACCTGCGGACGCTGGCCGATATTGAATTAATTTGGCAGCGGGTCTTGGAGCTGACTAAAGAGGGGGTGCCGGTTTGGGCCAATTTCCCGGTCAGTCATTGGGCGGATAATGTCATGATACCGGTTGGAGCCTCAGTTTTAATGGACTCGGGGGCCGGCGTGTTGCAATTTCAGGAAGATTGTCTGATTTAACTAAAGCACCATGTCGTGTTTACATAAGTTTATTGAGTCCGCAGGGGTGATCCTTTATTGTTACTTTTAGGCACCACGCTGAATAGTTCCTTTTTTATTAGCTAAACCGTCATAATTTCCCGTTTTTTAATCGGCCCAGCCTTGACTCGATCCAAAAGACCGGCCAGAGCTGCCTTGACATTCTCTCGAATATCGCCAGCCACTACGAGAAAGAGCAGATCATCACCGGGGGCGAAGGTTCCAGCCAGGGCTTCTATTTTAATATCAAAAATTCCCGGCCACTTAAGAAATTCCTGCCTGATTTCTTCAATCTTTTTCTGATCCGGACTAACCTCAAGGGCAGTTACTCCCTGCCGATCATGCCGTGACCAGCCCCGTACCGTGCCGTTATGTATCAAAACCATACCAACATTTTCGGCAAAGCCCGGCTGCTGTTTAAGTGCCGCAATGGTCTGTGAAATATCCATCATCCGTCCTATAAATAATTTATTTTAAACTAATAGCTATGCCCGGTCACCAAGGCACAAAGCAACATGGAAATCGGTAATAGATCAGTTCACCTGCCCTTTTGCCGCCAGAGCGGCTACCTCATCGTGCAGGCGGCGGGCCAGCTCCTGCTTATCGCTAACCTTAAAATTACTGGTGGCGATGGGGCGGCCCACATTAATAGTGACCGATCCCGGACGGGCCAGCAATTTGCCCTTGGGTAATATGTCATGAGTACCACAAATGGCTACCGGCACGATGGGAACCCCGGATTTAATCGCTAGAACCATGCCGCCGCTTTTAAATTTCTGTAGATGACCATCCGGACTTCTTGTCCCTTCGGGGAAGATGATAACCGAGGCCCCGGCGGCAATACGTTCCGCTGCCGCATACAGGCTTTTAACTGCCTCTCGCCCCCGTGAACGGTCAATGGGGATATAACCAGCCTGCCGCATACCAAGGCCGAAAACAGGGATCTTAAATAATTCTTTTTTTGCCAGCCAGCGGAAATCAATATTCAAATATCCCTGCAGGGCAAATATGTCAAATTGACTCTGGTGATTGGCCGCCAGAATATAAGGTTGTCTGGCTGCCAGATTTTCGCCCCCGCGCAGCGTAACCCGCATGCCGGCCAGTCGAGAAATGATCTTGGCCCAATAACGGGGTAAAAATTGGATCTTGGTGCTGGAGGCTCGAAAGATGATTGTGGCGATGATGGCCAGGATACAGGCCGCAATCGTCAAAATCGGAGTCATTATAAGGGTAATTAATCCTCTAATATTCACGGTGTCTCCATGTTGACATGAGGTTTTTGTTATTTTAGGGCATCAGGTTGAATGACTGCCAATATGAATTATAAAATGATTATATATTTGTCAGTGATGTCCGGTTAGAGTTCTTAATTGCTTTTTTAAAAAAAGCCAAGTCGTTTATCTGTATCTTCGGCTTTGTTCTCAAAAACTCATTGCGCGGCCGGTGAAGAATTGGCTGGGCTTCCTTGGAGGCGGACAAGACAGCTCGTGCGGAATTTATGGTCAGAAACCTTGTCGCCAAGTGCATTAGGTCTATAAAAAATAATATGTTCCTAAACGGCGTAATCCTTGGCTGTGGTGGTGAAAGGCTGTGTCTGGCATGATAGCAAGATATATTTCTTGTTATCCTCGCCTAATTTAAAGCTGTAAAATGTTTCACGTGAAACATCCGTTCTTGACATGCTCTTCGCACTGTGTTTTTTTATCCATATCCTTAATTTGCTGTAAATAACTGGAGAAGTTAACAGATGAGACAGAAAAAAAGCGGCAAGGTATTCGCCATGGCCAATCAAAAGGGCGGGGTGGGAAAGACTACGACTACGGTAAACCTGGCCTCAGCTCTTGCCCTCCTTGGCCTTAAGGTATTGGTAATTGACTCAGATCCTCAGGGCAATGCCTCAAGCGGTCTGGGAATAAATACCCAGCAGATGGAACATCATCTTTATCACTGCTTTACTAATGAGGCCGATGCCGGGCAGTCTGTAAGACAGGTGGACAAAGAGGGCAACTTGTTTATTCTTCCCACTCATGTCGATCTTATTGGTATCGAGGTGGAGTTAATGTCGGCTGTTAAAAGAGAACGCTTCCTGTCCGATCTGTTAGCCCCACTGTTGGACTCATACGAAATAATTCTCATTGACTGTCCACCCTCCCTGGGCTTGTTGACCATTAATGCCTTAACAGCGGCCGATGCCATTATTATCCCTCTTCAATGCGAATATTACGCCTTAGAGGGATTAAGCCAGTTAGTAAGAACCATCAGGCTGGTAAAAAATTCATATAATCACAATCTCTTTATTGAGGGGATTGTTCTCACCATGTATGACAGGCGTAACCGCCTTACCCATCAGGTTGCCAAAGAGGTAAAACAGCATTTTAAAACGCAGGTCTATGACACGGTAATTCCAAGAAACGTCCGCCTTAGTGAATGCCCCAGCCATGGATTGCCTATTCATCAATACGATAAGCATTCCACCGGGGCTTTAAGCTATATGAATCTCGGTAAAGAATTTATTGAACGTTTAAAGGAGCGAAACCATGGCAACGCATAGACTGGGGAGGGGGTTGAACGCGCTTCTTCCTGCCTCGGACAATGATGACCTCAATGCTGACTGGAGCGGACTTGAGAATACAAATGAGGGACGAGGGCCATATTTTCTCTGTCCGCTGGATTTCATAACCCCCAACCCCTATCAACCCCGCAACAGCTTTAAGGAGGCGGAACTGGCCGGTCTCAGTGCCTCCATCAAGGAGAAAGGGGTTTTGCAGCCCTTGATTGTGCGCCGTCTGGCAGATAATAAGTATGAATTAATCGCGGGTGAGAGACGGTTGCGGGCGGCCCGTCTCGCAGAGCTTGAAAAGGTGCCGGTACTAATCAAAGACATCTCAATATCCGACCGTCTGGAATTGGCTCTCATTGAAAATATCCAGCGTGAAGGACTAAACCCCCTTGAAGAGGCCATGGCCTACGGTCAACTGATTGAGGAATTTGGCCTGACTCAGGAAGTAGTTGCCCGGCGGGTTGGTAAGAGCCGTTCAACCATTACCAACAGCATCAGGATATTGCAGCTTCCAGACTATGCCCGGCAGAGTCTGGCCAATGGTGATATATCGGCAGGCCATGGCCGGGTGCTGCTAAGCTTGGAAAATGAAACTGATATTCTTGCTTTGCACGACAGAATTATCAAGCAAAGTCTATCAGTGCGGGAAACGGAAAAATTAGGGCGTGAGATCAAAAATAACGGCGCTGAACTTCATAAACCAGCCGCAAGGTTCAAAAAACCGGGGGCTATCCCCAGCCATCATTGCCAGCGATTCACCCAAAGCCTCAAAAAATTTTTGGGAGCAAAAAGTAAAATTGTCCAAAAGGGTAATACCGGTCGCATAGAGATTGAATATTCATCACCAGAGGAACTTGAGCGTTTATTAGGGCTCATTGTTAAACAATAGGTATGGGTTGAAGTTATAAAAATGATACAAGTAAAAAGACAAATAACCCTAAATGAAAGTCTGGGAGCGGATATATACCGCCTGAGCATACAAGCACCGGAAATTGCCGCCATTGCCCAGGCTGGACAGTTTATAATGGTGAAGGCCGGAATGGGATTTGACCCTTTATTGCGCCGTCCCTTTTCAATTCATCAGGCCGGGGGAGATGAAGTCCAGATTCTCTTTAAAAGACTGGGTAAGGGTACCACTCTCCTGAGTAAACTTGAAGCGGGGCAGCAATTGGATATTCTCGGGCCGCTGGGCAATGCCTTTACCTTGAAGGAAGGCCCCTGCTGTCTCATTGGCGGCGGCATGGGGGTTGCTCCACTCCTCTTTCTCGCCCAAACTATGCGGAGCCGGGGGATAACTCCCCATATCCTGCTGGGGGCAAGAAACAAAGAAGAGTTAATGACATTTTTACCCTCGTTTCAGGCTCTGGGATGCCCGCTACGGTATGCCACAGATGATGGCAGTATGGGGCAACGGGGCTTTATTATTGAAGCCCTGCCGCCGCTGCTTGCGAAATACAATAAGGTAAAATGGCAGGTATACTCCTGTGGGCCCTACCCGATGATGCGGGCTGTGGCCGCCATTTGCCACCCCAAACGGTCCTGCCAGGTTTCCATGGAAACCATGATGGCTTGCGGTATATCCGCCTGTCTGGGCTGCACAATCGCCGCCCGAAATACTAACGAGAAGGGAGGGAAATACCTCCATGTCTGCCAGGATGGGCCTGTCTTTACGGCCGACCAGATTAAGTGGAAATCATGAATGACAATGAGCAAGATTTAAGGGTAGATATTGGTGGTGGTCTGAAACTGAACAATCCGGTTATGACCGCCTCCGGCACATTTGGTTATGGCCGGGAATTTGAGTCCTTTACTGACCTTGATAATCTCGGGGCCATAGTCGTCAAGGGCATCTCGCTTAGGCCCAGGCCCGGCAATCCCCCGCCCAGGATTGTGGAGACGGCCTGTGGTATGCTGAATGCCATCGGTCTGGAGAATGTCGGTTTAGAGGCCTTTCTAAAAGATAAACTGCCATACCTTAAAGGCTGCAAATGCCCTCTCATTGTCAATATTCTGGGAGATAGTATTGAAGAATACCGTCACTTAGCTGCCGCCCTTGACCAGGAAGAGGGTATCAGTGCTGTTGAGCTGAATATTTCCTGTCCCAATGTCAAAAAGGGCGGCGTGGCCTTTGGTTCACAGCCTGGCCTGGCACAGGAATTAACCGGCACGGTACGTCAGTCGACCTCTCTTCCTCTGATTGTTAAACTATCCCCCAATGTCAGCGATATTGGGGCCATGGCCAAGGCTGCCGAGGCTGGTGGGGCAAATGCTGTTTCCTTAATCAATACCCTTATTGGCATGGCCATAGATATCAGGCTTAGAAGGCCGGTATTGGCTAATATTACCGGTGGCCTCTCCGGCCCGGCAATTAAACCGGTTGCTCTGCGTATGGTCTGGCAGGCGGCTGATGCTGTTAATATTCCTGTAATAGGCATTGGCGGCATAAGTACCTGGCAGGATGCCATGGAGTTTATCCTGGCCGGGGCCAGTGCAATCCAGGTTGGAACAGCAAATTTTTTCAACCCGGCAGGTGTTGATGAAATTCAAACCGGTATAAGGCGCTATATGCGGGAAAATAATATTAGTCAGCTCCATACCCTCATTGGAGCCGCCAAGGGCGGAAAATGAGAAATGGATAAAAAAATGATTTTGGATTGGTCAAGGGTGGAAACCGTTCTTCTTGATATGGATGGCACTCTGCTCGATAAACATTACGATGATTATTTCTGGGAGGAATATGTGCCGCAGATATTCGCGGCACAAAATAACCTGTCTGATATGGAAGCGAGGAAGGTGTTACTACAAACCTACAAGGCCAAAGAGGGAACGCTGGATTGGACTGATCTTGATTACTGGTCGGAACAATTAAGGCTGGATATTCCCGCTTTAAAGGTAAAAATCGATTATTTAATCAAAATTCATCCCTATGTGGTTGATTTCCTTGTATTTTTAAAGAAAGCGCAGAAGCGGGTGTTTTTGGTGACAAATGCCCATCGCAAGACCTTAGGCATTAAAATGAAAAAGACCGCTTTAAACAGTTATTTTGACCGCATAATATGCGCCGAGGAGATTGGCTGTCCAAAAGAGAATCATACATTCTGGGAAGGACTGCGGCAGGTAATCAAATTTGACAAATCAACTACCATGCTGGCGGAGGATACCGAAAAAGTCCTTCAATCCGCCCAAAAATACGGTATTGAGCATCTTATCTATGTTGCTAAGCCCAGCAGTAGACTGGCAATTAAAAAATCTGCCGAATTCAGATCAATAATCTATTTCAATGAATTGCTTGAAGAAGAGAGATGAACCAGGAAGGAAACGCTCAATCAGAAATAGACACTCGTAAAAAACAATCTTTAACTGTTGGCAACAGGATTAGAAGCTCATGTTGAGTTGATGCTTAACAACATAAGCGCTGCCGCCACCATCTAAATTAGCAACTTGCCCCTTAGTGAAAATATCGCCGCCGTCCATGTAACCAAAATTAATACTATAGGTCATATTGTGACTAAAACGAATGGCGCCGCCGAGATCAAATTGCCAGTTTGTTCTTTTCGCATTATCACCCGCAACAATTAGACCGTTCTCGTTTAGTGATTGTTTGGTAATCGTTGACTGAGCAACGAGAAAGGCACCATTTATCTGGAGGTTAGGACTCAGAAGATAGGCCCCGTGAATGCTGAGCCCCTTCTTACCGGTTGAATCAAGGGGATGGAGGCTGGTGTATAAATCGAGATATTCGCAGGGTAAAATAAATACGGGCCGCAGACCAAGATCAATCTCAGGAGCAGCGCGATACCAACTTGAGAAAACATTATTTTCTACGGCGGATCCTGTCAGATAGGAAAGTCCGCCACGTATATGTTTGGTACTGACAGTGGTAACAACCTTCAGCCCCGAACTCTTTAATGAAGCAACTCTCTGCCGGGCCAGAGAACTATGGATAGACGAAGAACCAGCCAAGGCGTTGGGGCCTTTAACCGGTAAGAGTGAAAACGAAAAGCGCAATTCTTCCATTCCGGTTCCAGAGCTTGAACTACCGGCATAGGCGTTAACGGTACACAGAGACAAGGCCGTCAGAATTGTAATAAGGGGAATTTTCATACTTGAAGCAGAAAACATTGTAGTAAAATTAATAGTTGTATGGCACATTTACGCAAAATAATTACACTCTAATATAGAATGTATAATATGAAGCTCATCGTTGTCAAGCAGAAAAGTTAATCATGGCTGCCAGCCCTGCTGGCCAATGAGGCGGACAAAACGCACATCTTCAATGTCCTCTTCACTAACGACTCCATCACGCTTTCGTACCACCATTAATTTTTGACCCTGCCTACTGCCCACCGGAATAACCATTGTTCCCGGATCAGCAAGTTGAGTAAGAAGAGTGGAGGGTAAAACTGGCCCGGCTGCCGTGACAATTATCGCGTCAAAAGGGGCATAGGCCGGCCAACCAATGGTACCGTCGTCCAATTTACACACCACATTTAAATAATGGAGCTGATCAAATAACCGACGAGCTTTAATAAAGAGAGGCTTCAGGCGCTCAATAGTATAAACCTTGGCGCACAGCTGCGAGAGAACAGCCGTCTGATAACCGCTGCCTGTACCTATCTCCAATACAATATGCTCAGGGCGCAGATTGAGAGCCTCTGTCATCAACCCAACTATATAAGGCTGTGATATTGTTTGCCCGGAACCAATGGGCAGAGCGTAATCGCCATAGGCCTGAGACTGCAGGGCATCTTCAACAAATAAATGGCGGGGTACAATGCTCATGGCTGTAAGAACTTGACTATCTGTTACTCCCCTGGGAATAATCTGTTCTTCAAGCATTCGAGCCCGGGCGGTGGCGTAATTATTTCTTTTCAATGTCCTTGAGCTTATTCTTTTTAAATTGCTTGAATTGGCGCTCATTAAAGAGACGATAAACCCGGCTTTGCACTACACTGTTTTTTAGGAAAATCTCCAGTAAATCATAATCTTCCCGCCCAAACTTATAGCCGATATAAGGCGTTTTGCGCAACAGAGACTTATTTCCCTGAAAATAAATCCACTCACTGCCATTAGCAAGCTTGAGCTGATAATCTGGCGGCCCCAAATAATTCAGCACTTCTTTATTGGTAGTTTGAAGAGGGACAATAAGTGAGGCATCAGATGCCAAATGCCGCACGTAGGTGGTGGAGGAACAGGCGGCAAGCATAATTCCAACAAAAACAATGAGAAATGATCTACGGACAGAATACATTGATATCCTATGGCTGAATTAGTAAGACTTAATTTATAACTTATTAGCCTGATCCGCACTATTTTGCAACAATTTGCGACTCAGGCTTGACCTGAAGATATTTTCTGCTTTAAGATAATTTTAGTTACCTTATAATTAATTACTCAAAAAAGGATTCTGCCATGCTTTGTCCAAAATGCGGCTATATATCATTTGACAGCCTTGATTCCTGTCCAAGCTGTAACCAAGATCTTGCTGCAACCAAAAAGACATTAAACGGTACAGCCATCGTAGTAGAAGAGCAATATTTTTTAGGCTCTATTTACGGCCATGATGATCAGCTGCCTCCGGCGGACGAGTATGATAACCAGTCTGCTGGGGAATCCGGGCTGGAAAGTGATGAATCAACCTCGCTCGACGAAATAACAGCAGATAGTCGGGATGAGATTTCATTTGATCTTGAGGAAATGCCTCCCCTTGACCAATCAAGTCTGGATTTGAGTCCTGACCAAGACAGCGATGACTGGCAAAGGGATGAAGGGGCGGCTCTCATGGATAATATCCCTGGTAATGAGGCAGAACTAAGCATAGAGCCTGAGGCTGGCATTAGTCTTAAACCCGAGGATCTCACTGAGGAAGAGAAGGAGCTGCCACCTGCGAGCATCTCTAACAAAGAGGCGGATGTCGCGCCGATAATATTAGAAAGTCCCCTGTCTGAAACTAAAGATGAGGAAAAGAATGATGACCAGCTTACCCTTGAGATAAATTCGCTCTCCTTGGAAATTGACGATAGTCCTTTAGAAGAACCAGCAGACCCGGCGGCAGAGAAGGATGATTCGGAGGTCCTGTCTCTTGACCTGGAGCAAATAGACCTCTCTGATTTAGTTCATGCCCCGCAACCCGCCGCTTCAGCCCTGGAGAATTCCACCATCCCCCAGGTGGATGAATCTCTTGACCTGGGAGATATCAATATTGACGAGCAGGAATTAACCCTGGAAAGTTCGGAGCCGGAGGTAGAAGCCCTAGAACTGGAATTTGATCATGACAACCAGGATGTGGAAAATGCCTCTCTGGAACCGATAGATCTTAGTTTAGATATAGAAGCGGCACCAGAGGAGCTTGATTTATCTCTGGATGAAATTGTGACTGCTGAAGAAAAGCAGTAACTATTCAGCCAAACAACCTGGCAAACCATGACTATATTTTAAAAGTAACAAATTCAATATGTTGCATATCTTGTTTATATGAAAGTCATCTGCCAAGGATATTGGCCTTGCCACGACTTTCATGTTTCGTTGCGCCCGGCTTAACCGGGCATGGCTGTTACTTAGAAGTAAAAGGCAGGACTGGCTGAATAGGTACTGAAAAAATCATCCTTTATTTATTGCTCTTCTGAGTCAAACCGCCCCTCACGTAAATCCCGTCCCTCAATGAAACGCTTGATGGACTCCGCTGCCATGCGTCCCTGGTGGACGGCCTTAGCGGCGGTCTGCGGCCCTAAAACGGCATCGCCGCCGGCAAATAACCAATCAATGTTAGTTTGCAGGGTATCGGGATCAACATCAAATGTTCCCCATTTGGTCATTGCCACATTTTCTCCGGCACCGGCGGTGGGATCTACCTTCTGGCTTACTGCGGGAATTACGGCATCGGCCTTGATCATAAAATTAGATCCCTCAATGGGTACTGGTCGGCAACGGCCCGAGGCATCGCATTCGCCAAGGCGCATCTTGATGCACTCTATCTTGGATAAGCGGCCATCTACGCCATGAATTTTAACCGGAGCCGCTAAAAATTCAATCTTAACCCCTTCTTCCCGCAGATGATGAATCTCCGCCTTGGCGGCAGGCATCTCGGCCATGGTGCGCCGGTAAAGAATAAATACCTTGTCCGAGCCTGTACGCAGAGCTGTACGAGCCACATCAATGGCCACATTACCGCCGCCAACCACGACCACCTCTTTGCCCAAATGGATATCCTTGCCAAGATTAACATCACGCAGGTAATCAACCCCGTGCATAACGCCCTTTAAATCCTCGCCCTCAATACCAAGTTTACGGCTGGCATGGGCACCAGGGCTGAGAAATACCGCCTTAAAGCCCTCCTGGCGCAAATCGTCAATGGTCTTATCTATGCCAATCTTGATATTATTTATTATCTCAATTCCGCAATGCTTCAGGGCGTCAAACTCGGCATTAATAATATGGCGGGGCAGACGGTAGGCGGGAATGCCGACACTAAGCATGCCGCCAAGAACAGGCAGGGCCTCAAATATGGTACAATGATAACCCTCATGGGCAAGATAATAGGCCACCGCCATCCCGGCCGGGCCGGAACCGACAATGGCGACCCGTTCCTCTTTCGGCAAGGCGCAGGCCTTGGTCATATTCATATTATGGAGAACCATCCAGTCGACAATATAACGTTCGAGCATACCAATGGCCACCGGTTCGCCTTTCTTGCCGCGAATGCATGAACCTTCACATTGAAACTCATGGGGGCAAACCCTGGAACAGACTGCGGGCATTGTGCTGGTCTCTCGGATAACCCAGTAAGCCTCCTCTATCTTTCCCTCACGTAACAGGCGAATAAATTCAGGAATATTATTATGAATGGGACAGCCAATCCGGCATTTAGGTTTCTTGCACTGCAGGCAGCGCTCAGCCTCCAGCATAGCGGTCTTTTCATCAAAATTAAGGGTAACCTCATCAAAGTTCTTAATGCGCTCGGCGGGCGGCAATTCAACGGCCTTTTGGCGCATAATCGCAAGTCTTTCCTTTGGTTTCATCTCAGCCTCCAATAAAAAAGTTTTAGTACTGGACAATTTTTTTTTTTTTATATAGCCTAAATTGTGAGTTGTAGCTGTTCCCTGGTACTCAATAAATGTAATAGTTCACCAAAGTTGATGCTGCCCGATAGTGTAAGAGTTTACCAGTGCCTTAGATCGGAGTCTCACTACGTTCGCTTACCTTGTTTGTTCCTGTCTAGTACTTCCTGCACGTGACGTGAGAGGGCTGAAACGGATGGATCTAAGGCACTGGTGAGCTCTTACCAATAAATAACACAGTTCTGGTGCTTCAACCTTACTGATTCCGTAACTATGCGGGCTGTAAACAAAGTAACTTAATCCTGTAACCCAAAAAACTAACCATGAAGGCAGAATTTATCAATCCTTTTCTGGTCTCGACCAAGAATGTATTGGAAACCATGTGTCAGACCAAAGTTACCGCCAATAGCCCATTATTAAAAGAGGGTAATTGTTCCTACGGTGAAATTACCGGACTCATCGGGATGGCCTCCAAAACTATTCAAGGCTGCATGATTTTAAGCTTTTCTAAATCCTGCATTCTACAGATCGTTGCCAATATGCTTTTTGAGGAACCGCAGACGGCCATCAATGATGATATAGTTGACGCGGTTGGCGAATTAACCAATATGATCTGCGGGGGGGCCAAGGCCACTCTCTCCAAACTTAACCATAAATTTGATCTTGCGACCCCGACCATGGTGGTGGGCAAGGGGATAGAAATTTCCTATTACACCGATTTCCCCACCATCGTCATTCCCTTTAGTACTGAACATGGGAATTTTGTCATCGAGGCAAATTTAGGCTATAAGAAGGAAGAATAGAGAGAATAAAGATAAAAAAAAGGCCGCCATCTACTATAAATAGATAAGCGGCCTTTTTTTATAAAAAGAATAAATATTGAATAAACTGGTTCAGGCTGGGGCTTAAACTGCCCGTAGCTCATAATGTCAAGCACCTGATTAGAATTGCAATATTTAGGATTTCCTCTCACCAGCCTTTAAGCGGGCCATAGCCCGCTGTAAGGCGGCCTCTGCCCGGGTAACATCAAAATTTTCCTGCTGGCGCTGGGCCTCGGCCAGCCTCTTCTCGGCCCGTTCTTTAGCCTGCAGAGCTCGTTCAGCATCAATATCTCCACCGCGCTCCGCCGACTCAACAAGAAAGGTAATTTTGTTATTAGACACCTCACAGAAGCCGCCATTTACCATAATGGTCTGGGTCTGATTATCGTTTTTATACTCTAAGTTGCCTATCTTAATCGTGCTAAGTAACGGTGCGTGACCTGCAAGCACCCCGAAGTCACCATCGGTACCGGGAGCGGTGACAATATCAACCGCTTCACTAACTACCGCACCGGTGGGAGTAACGATTTCAAGCTGAATTTTCTCCGCCATTGCGCCCTTCCTTAATTCTGTTTTTTGGCCTTTTCAATGACCTCATCAATTGATCCTACCATATAAAAGGCTGATTCAGGCAAATCATCATGCTTGCCGTCGAGGATCTCCTTAAAGCTCCTGACCGTATCCTCGGCCTTGACAAACTTACCGTCCATACCGGTGAAAACCTCGGCAACGTGAAAGGGCTGAGAGAGAAAACGCTGAACCTTACGGGCTCGGTTAACGGTGAGTTGATCCTCTTCGGAAAGCTCATCCATGCCGAGAATGGCGATAATATCAGCCAGATCTTTGTATTTCTGCAGGGTAGTCTGCACCCGGCGAGCTACATCATAATGTTCCTCACCGAGAACATTGGGATCCAGAATCCGCGAGGTCGAGTCCAGAGGATCAACCGCCGGGTAGATGCCAAGCTCGGCAATCTGCCGGGAAAGTACAACCGTACCGTCAAGATGGGCAAAGGTGGTAGCCGGAGCCGGGTCAGTCAAGTCATCCGCGGGGACATAAACACACTGAACCGCAGTAATTGAGCCCTTGGTCGTTGAAGTAATCCGCTCCTGTAATTCACCAAGATCGGTACCGAGTGTAGGCTGATAACCAACCGCTGACGGAATACGGCCGAGAAGAGCGGAAATCTCAGCGCCGGCCTGGGTAAAACGGAAAATATTATCAACAAAGAACAAGACATCCTGGCCCTCTTCATCACGAAAATACTCAGCAGCGGAGAGGCCGGTAAGAGCAACCCGGGCCCGTGCTCCTGGAGGCTCAGTCATCTGGCCGTAAACCAGAGCCGCTTTGGGAAGTACACCGGATTCCTTCATCTCATTGTAGAGGTCATTTCCTTCACGGGTTCTTTCACCAACGCCGCAGAAGACGGAAATACCACCATGATGCATGGCGATGTTATTAACCATCTCCATCATGATAACCGTCTTACCGCACCCGGCGCCGCCGAATAGTCCCATTTTACCGCCCCGGGGAAAGGGGACAAGAAGATCAATAACCTTAATTCCGGTCTCAAGAACATTAACCTCTGTATCCTGCTCGGTAAAGGATGGAGCCGATTTCAGAATAGGAGCCTTTGTCTTGGATTCAATAGGCCCTAAACCGTCCACCGGGCGTCCAACGACATTCATAATCCGGCCCAGACAACTTTCACCTACCGGAATCATAATTGGCTCACCGCTGTCCCGGCAGTCCTGACCACGGCGGAGACCGTCGGTTTGATCCATGGCAATGGTTCGTACTACATTGTCGCCAAGGTGCAGAGCGACTTCAGCGACCAGATTATCCACGACATCGTTAATCCCAGGATTAGATATAAAAAGGGCATTACCGATATTCGGCAAATCTCCAGAACCAAACTCAACATCGATTACCGGACCAATAACCTGAACAATTTTACCTATATTTCCTGCTGTTTGTTCTGCACTCATTTGGCTCTTCGCCTCCTCAACGTAAATATTCGCTCAAATTTCAAAAACGAGTAGAAACTGCGAATTGTAAATATTCAGGGTAAAATTTAATAAAACGCTACCCCTGAATATTTACTCCTCAACTGTCTTGTATTCAATCAAGCTGGTTTATATAAAACCACCAGCCACAATTTACAAATTAAACTAATATCACTTCAGGGCCTCGGCACCGCCGACAATATCCATCAACTCAGAGGTAATGCTGCCCTGGCGTACTTTATTATAAACCAGTGTTAAATCATGAACTATATCATGACAGGCCTTGGTGGCGTTATCCATTGAAGTCATTCGCGCGGCATGCTCACCGGCTCCCGTCTCCAACATGGCATGGTAAACCATGACATTTAGATAAAGGGGTTGCAGGATAGTCATAATCTCCTGGGAACCCGGTTCATAGGTATAGGCTATGGCCTCAGAATCAGAATCGTCCTTCTTGTCTGCCGTTTCAGCGGCCTCTGCCGCCACTGGTTGAACCGGAAGAAAGGGCATGAGTTTGGGCTTCTGTACCCCGACACTAATGAACTCCGGATAGAGAAGTAATACTTCATCCGCCTCGCCCTCCAGAAAATTATCCGCCACATCCTGTGCGATAGCCCGAGCATTATACATCTCAAATTTGGCCATTATATCAACATGATTTTTGCGCACCAAGCCGCTGTGCCGCAGTTTCTGGTAGCCCTTTTTGCCGATGCAGACAATGCTGACATTCTTGCCCTCTTTCTGCTTTGCGGCAATCAGTTTCAGTGTCATGTTAACCACATTGGAATTAAAACTGCCGCACAGACCACGATCAGAGGTAACTACTACCAGCTCTACGGTTTGCACTTCACGGGCCTCCATGAGAGGAAACTGCCCGGACTGCATACCAGAAGAGAGACTACCCATGGCGGAATTGAACTTCTCGGCATAGTCCCGGAAGCTTTCCATTTTATCCTGGGCACCACGCAGCTTGGCAGCCGCCACCATATTCATGGCGCTGGTGATCTGCGAGGTCTTTTTAACCCCGCCTATTTTTTGCTTAACGTCTTTAAGACTCGCCATAATAGATTCCCAACCCGATTATCAGTTAATGCCCTTAGCGCTCTTAAACTCGGCGGTAAAAGCGGTTATGGCCTTTTTCATACGACCATCAAGGTCATCGTCAATGGCCTCTTTCTCACGCAGATCATTGAAAATGTCCGGGGCGCTGCGATCAATATAATCATACAGGTCGGCCTCGTACGCGGCCAGAACGTCAACCGGCAGAGTATCCAGATGACCCTTGGTTCCAGCATAAAGAATAGTCACCTGCTTCTCCATGGACAAGGGCTTGTACTGGGGTTGCTTGAGAATTTCAACCAGTCTCTCGCCTCTCGTTAACTGGGCCTGGGTGGCGGCATCCAAGTCGGAACCAAATTGGGCAAAGGCGGCCAGCTCACGATACTGAGCCAGATCGAGGCGCAGAGTACCGGCTACCTGCTTCATGGCCTTGACCTGGGCGGCGCCGCCAACCCTGGATACCGACAGACCAACATTGATGGAGGGCCGAACCCCGGCAAAGAAGAGGTTAGGTTCCAGATAAACCTGGCCGTCAGTAATGGAAATAACATTGGTCGGGATGTAAGCAGAAACGTCACCAGCCTGAGTCTCAATAATAGGCAGAGCGGTTAAGGAACCGGCCCCCAGCTCATCACTAACCTTGGCGGCCCGCTCTAACAGACGAGAGTGGTTAAAAAAGATATCTCCAGGATAGGCCTCACGTCCTGGCGGACGACGGAGAAGAAGTGATAACTGGCGGTAGGCTACCGCCTGCTTGGAAAGATCGTCATAGATAATCAGGGCATGCTGACCGTTATCACGAAAATACTCGCCCATGGCGCAACCGGCATAGGCGGCTACATACTGTAGAGGTGCAGGGTCAGAGGCACAGGCCGCCACAACCGTGGTGTATTCCATTGCCCCGTGCT
>CAZZJP010000006.1:0-26691 GCA_964654555.1 uncultured Desulfobulbia bacterium | reverse complement strand
TCCGCACGAGAGGCGGCTGATCCGAGGTAGCCACCACCACCACCGAACGGGCCAGGCCAGCCGGCCCCAGGTCACGTTCAATGAAATCCTTCAGTTCCCGGCCCCGCTCACCAATCAAGGCGATGACACTTACATCAGCCGCCGTATGGCGGGCGATCATTCCGAGGAGCGTACTTTTGCCCACTCCGGAACCGGCCATAATTCCAATTCGCTGCCCCTTTCCCAGGGTCAGCAAGCCGTTTAATACCCTAACCCCGACATCCACCGGTTTTTTTACCCGCTCCCGGCTCATGGGGTTTAAAGGCTCGGCATAAAGAGGGTAATAGCTGGTTGTCAGCAACGGCCCCTTGCCGTCTATGGGCCTGCCAAGTCCGTCAATTACCCGGCCCAGCATGGTCTCTGAGACCGGCACCCGGGCCTGACCGCCAACCTGCCTAATGACGCTGCCCGGTTCCACCCCCCTCATCTCGCCAAGAGGCATGAGCAGCACCTTACCCTGGCGGAATCCCACCACCTCGGCAGGAATCGCCTCACGGCCGCGGAAGGTACTGATTTCGCAAATACTGCCCACTGAGATGCCCGGCCCGAGGCTCTCAACGACCATGCCGATAACCTGGCTTACCCGGCCGCGTACCTCAATAAATTCAGTATCCGCGGCAATTTTAAGACTACGGTCAATATCCATGGCGACTCCCCTCAATGTCAGAGCCGCTCCGCACCTCTGACTCAATCAACAGCTGCCGACGGCTCATCCCGCTCATGATCAACGGCATACTGGAACATAACCCCCATAGCCTTGGCCAGCTTCTCCTTTCGAAGCTCCAGAGTGGCATCCACCTCGCCAAAATCAGTCTCCAGCAGACACCCCCCTTCACTGATCAGCGGATCGTCCACCATCTCCAGATTTTTAACCCGCACCAGTAATTCCGGGTCATCAAGCCCAGATTCTTTCAACCGTTCCAGATCATTAGGATGCAGATGGACGGTAACATTGGAATTTTCAACCACATACCCCAGAGCCGCCTTGAGACAGGCCAGAATCACCCGCGGATTAACCGAGACCTCGTGAAATAAAATCCTCTCCAGGAGCGCCTGGACAATGAGCTCAACCCCCTTCTGGTATTCGGCGTACAACTGACTGCGTTCCTCTGAGATCAAGCTCAGCAACTCATCAATCTGACCTGATTTATGGCGCAGCTCCACCCTGCCGGACTCCATGGCCTCCTCATGACCGGCGGCAAAGCCTTTGTCATGGGCCTCCTTCTCAATCTCGGCGACCCGGCCTTGCGCCTCGGCTATCATAGCGGCACAGCGTTTTTTTGTCTCCTCCCGTTCCCGGCTCAGGATGGTCATGGCATCAACAATCTCCTGCCGTTCATCACGCCATAGAGAATCAAAACTCTGGAATTTTTCCTGCTCAAGATCGGCCAGCCCCGGCCTGCTTGTTAATATATCCGGGGCCGCCCCTGAAGGGCCGGTTTTAATCACCTTAGACAAATTCATCATCCCCTCCTCCACCGCCTGACAATTGAACCTTACCCTCCTGCTCGAGACGTTTGGCAATTTTCAAAATGGCCTGCTGAGCCGCCTCAACATCCTTCAGACGGGTCGGCCCCATAATTTCCATATCCTCTTTCAACATCTCCACGGCCCGTTGTGACATATTCTTAAAGACCTTGCCCTTTAAGTCTTCGGAGGCAGTTTTTAAGGCCAGCTTTAAGTCATCGGTACTGACCTCTTTGAGGACTGCCATAATTCCGCGGTCATCCACCCCGATGAGATCCTCAAAGACAAACATCAATTTGCGGATCTCTTCGGCCAGTTCCTCCTTCTGCTCCTCAACTCCCTCAAGGATGGAGGCCTCCAGACCGCGGTCGGCGTTGTTCAGGATCTCAGCCACCGCCTCAACCCCGCCGAGACGCTGGCCCTCCATACCCTCCACCGACAACAGTTCCTCCTGCAATACCCGGTCAATTTCCACCAGGATTTCAGGACTGACCTTATCCAGTTCACTCATCCGCATAATAACCTCTATGCGCTGATCTTCCTTCAATTCACCAAGAATCACCGCGGCCTGGCTCTGTTCAAGAACCGCCAGCATCAAGGCGATAGTCTGCGGATGCTCATTGCGAAGAAAGTTAACCAGTATCTGGGGTTCAAGTTTACGGGCCTTCTGAAAAAGAGTCAGACGCCAGTCGGAATGAATCTCCTCCAAAATTTCATTGGCCTTATCGCTGTGCAGGGCCTTTTTAAGAGCCGATTCAAGCATATCATCGCCGGAGAGAAAAAGATCGTCGGTTCCCCCGGCATCGGAACGAAACTCCTTTAAAAGACTGGCAATATCATTCTTGTCAACATGATCCATCTTGGCCATCTGACGGCCAACTGCCTTGATTTCGTCATCCTCCAGTCTCTGAAAGACCTTGGCGACAAAATCCTCCCCCAGGGTCAGCATAAATATAGCCGCTTTTTCCGGGCCTGACAGTTCAGACTGCGATTGTTCCTTTTTAGCCATGCCTTTTACGCCCCTTCTCTAAGCCATCTTCTCACCAGATCAGCCGCCCGATCCGGATCGCTTTGCGCCAGTTTGTATATCTTTTCCTTATCGCTCATGCCCTTGCTGGGCAGGGTCAGATCCTCTTCTTTTTCACCGCCGTTCTGACCGCCGGCCGTGGAGAGCCGGGATGCTGCCAGCATAGCCTGTTTCTCTTCCTCAAGCTGTTTATTTGATAATAGCCTGAAAAATGGCCGAGCGGCAAACAAAATAAAACAAACAGCAAGAATAAGATACATAATCGGTTGAGCGAGACGAATAACCAGTTGCTGCCATTTACTGCCGTTCCCGGTACTTTCCACCTGGGTATTTGAGGTGAAAAACGGCATACTGACCACCTCAATGGTATCACCACGATCGGGGTCTAAGCCCACGGCCTTTTGGGCCATACGGGTAAAACTGGCCAATTCCGCCTTGGAGCGCGGCACATATTCCGATATCATCCGGCCCTTCGGCCCCTTAACCATCTTATAGCTTCCATCGACCATCAAAGCCACGGTTATCTTCTTAATTGTTCCCACCGAGTCTTTTGTCTTTTTTACGGTTTTACTGATCTCATAATTCCTGGTGACGGAATTACGGCTGCTGCCAGAGGAGTTAGACCCTCCCCCTGACGTGCCGCTAAAAGTGGCAAGATCGCCCTTAACCCCTGGAATACCTTTGGTGGAATCACCGTTCTGTTTGTTAGACTCATTAGAAAGCTGCTCACTGCGTACTACCTGGCCGTCGGGATCGTATAATTCTTCGGTGGTATTTACCTGATTAAAATCGACATCGGCCGAGACCCTGGCAATGACCTTACCGACCCCCACCACCTCTTCAAACATGGTTTCCAGTTTCCGGCGCATATTGCTCTCCAGCTTCAGCTTATACTCAAGCTGATCAGAAGACAGCATCCCTGGTTCATCTCCCTCTCTCCTGAACAGCAGATGCCCGGCGGTATCCACCACGGTAATATTATTTTCGGTGAGACCGGAAACCGCACAGGCCACCAGATTAACAATAGCCCTGATCTGGCCCTTGGTCAATTTACCACGGCCGCGCATCTTGATACTCACCGAGGCCGACGGCGGTCGTTGATCCTCAACAAATACCGATTCCTTGGGTAGAGCGAGATGCACTCTGGCCGAGCTTATCTGCTGAAACTGCCTGATGGTACGGGCCAGTTCTCCCTGTAAGGCCCGCTGATAATTCAGCTTCTGGACAAAATCCGTCACCCCGAGATTACTGCGGTCAAAAATTTCAAAGCCCACCCCGCCGCCCCGGGGCAGCCCCTCACCTGCCAAAGTTAATCTGGTATTAAGCACCACATCTTCCGGTACTTTAATGGCAGTACCATTAGCGGCCAATTTATAGGGTACATTCTGCTCCTTTAATTTGCTCACTATATCGGCGGCGTCCGATTCCGCCAGTGAAGAAAACAATACCCCGTAATTACCGCCGCTGCCGCTGTCATGCCCCATGATCAGCGCCAGGGTTATGACCACGGCCGCCAGTACCAGACCACCGGCAATTTTTTGAATAGGCGGCAATTCAGTTATAATTGACCATATTTGTTCTAACATCTCTTTTGGACTAGCCATTATCTCTCCTTATCTCGGGGACTGAGAATCAACCGCCTTCTAAAGCTGCATCCTCATTATCTCTTTGTAGGCATCAATAACCTTGCCCTGCACCCTGGTGAGCATGTGGAAGGACAATGAGGCTTTTTCTACGGCAATCATAGTCTCATGGATATTTGACTGCTTACCGGCCATGAGCCCCGCGGAGAGTGAGGATGCCGTCTCTATCTGTTTATTCACCGCCCCCACCGAGTCCTCAAGAATACGTCCAAAGCCACTGCCCGGAGTTTTAACCGGCCCTGATAAGGGTGCCGCCGGCCGGCCGGGGGGAGATACGGGAGTTAATAATAATTTATTCATAATTTTTTCATCCTTCCAGAATTAGACGTTAAAACCTCGATTAGAGATAATTTACTATTCAACAACACGGATTAGTAAGATATAACCGTAGTTGGGACACAACTACAGCTAACGGGCGATATCCAAGGCCCTTAAAGCCATAGCCTTAATGGCCTCTAAGGCCGTGACATTGGCATCATAATCCCGCCGGGCGCTCATCATATCTACCATCTGCTCCGCCGTATTGACATTGGGCATCTTGACCATACCATTAGCATCGGCATCGGGATGTGAGGGGTCGTAAATCTCCTTGAAGGGGGTCTTATCATTAACCACCTCCACCACCTCTACCTTGCGAAGCTTACTCTCAATACCATCCATGGTATCCTGAAAGCCGCCCCGCAGGGGCTGAGCCTTAAAAATCACCGATTTGGCCCGATAGGGGCCGCCGTCAATGGTTCTGGTTGTATTGGCGTTGGCCAGATTCATTGAGGCGATATTAATCCGGGTTCGTTCCGCCTTCAGAGCCGAACCGCTGATATCCATTGCAGTCATAAAATCCATAATTTATTTACCCCCCTCGTCAATGGCATATTTTAGATTTTCAAATTTTTTGGATAAAATCTTCGTTGTTACCCGGTACATCAATTGATTCTGTGAGAGATCGAGCATCTCCTCATCTAAATCAACCGGCCTTTTGTCATTATTCAAAGTTATATCCTGGCTGATATCCAGCGGATCAAGGGCAATATGGGCCTTATTCGTCCGGGCCAGCTGCCCCCGCTGATCCAAGGCGGCTTCCATGGCCCTGGCAAAGGGAAAATCCTGCCGGTTATAACCGGGAGTATCCAGATTGGCAATATTGGACTGAATCAGCCCCTGCTTGGCCATCCGGGTATTTAAGGCCTGCTCGGCCACATAAAAGCCCTGGCCAAACATCTTATCAACAAAGGACATATCCGAACCTCCACAATAAATTTTTATAACTACGCAGCATAATGTCTAAAAGCAGCAACCAGCGGCAGATAACTGTTCAGGCAAAGTCAAGGCTTACCGCAAGAATCTACATGCAAAACAAGTGCCATGAATAGCGCGCAATAGAAATCGAGAAGACAAACAAGGCCGACAGCGGCCCGTAAGGAAAAAACAACGGGAAGAAATAAATGTAATTATTTAAGAGAGTTAATCAAGATGTGAGCAGTTCAGGACATCAGCCCTGAGCTGCGGTATTCGTGCAGTTTATTACGCAGGGTACGAACGCTTATCCCTAATATTTTAGCAGCGTGAGTGCGGTTGTTGTCAGTTTTATGGAGGGCCTGTAGAATCATTTGACGCTCCACCTCCTTCAAAGGAATAACCTTACCGCCAGCCGCAAAAGGTAAAGTCTCTGGGGCGGTTCCCTGTTCGGCGGCGGGTTCCAGAGCGCCAGATTCTTCAGCCGCCTCCCCCTCAGGCGGGGCCTCATCCCACAGATCCCAAGGCTCTAAATACGAGCCGCGGCTTAACAGCACCGCCCGCTCCAGCATGTTCTCCATCTCACGGACATTACCAGGCCATTCATAACTCAAAAAACGCTGTAAAGCAGCCTGAGATAATTCTTTCAGGGGTTTGCCGTAACGGCGGGCGTAATGAGCGGCAAAATACGCCGCCAGAGCGGCAATGTCACTTTTCCTCTCCCGCAGAGGCGGCAGATTCAGGGGGATAACGTTCAAACGATAAAAAAGATCCCGGCGGAACTCACCTCTCTCCACCGCCTCCATCAAATTGCAGTTGGTGGTGGCGACAATATGGGCATCAAATTTGACAGGGGTCTTGCCGCCGAGACGATCAACTACATTTTCCTGCAGAACCCGCAGCAACTTGGCCTGCAGATGGAGAGGAATCTCACCAATCTCGTCCAGGAGCAGAGTCCCGCCGTGAGCCAGCTCGAATTTGCCCTTCTTCATGGCGACGGCCCCGGTAAAGGCCCCCTTCTCGTGACCGAAAAGCTCACTTTCGAGAAGACCATCCGGTAGAGCGGCGCAGTTTAAGGCCACAAAAGGCCCCTGCCGCCGTTCACTCTCCTGATGAATGGCCCGAGCCACCACCTCCTTACCGGTACCAGATTCACCCAGTATCAGAACAGTGGCAGTGCTGGAAGCCACCGCCCTGGCCTTGCTCATAACCTGCAGCCAGCGGGGATCATTGCCGATAACCGGTTTTTCTTCAACCGCCGGGCCGTCTTTGTCCGCCTCATGAGTCAGAGAGGGTAATGAGGCCTGACCAACGATCAGCGCCTGGCGGACAGTCTCGCCGACAACCTCTTCCGGAAAGGGTTTTAAGACATAATCATAGGCTCCCCGCTTCATGGCCTCCACCGCCGTATCAACGCTGGCAAAACCGGTAACAATTATAACCGGCAGGGCGGGGTTTTTAACCCGCAGACGCCGTAATAATTCCAGACCGCTCATCTCCGGCATCCGGATATCGGAGATTACCAGATCGACGGGATTATTATCTAGCATATCCAGAGCCATATGGCCGTTCTCCGCCACCATGACCTGATAGCCCTTGTTGTTTAAAAACTCAAACATGGAAATTCGCGTTTCCCGCTCATCTTCCACGATTAATATTTTTTTATCTTTTTTATTTATAAATGACATAATTAATTATATCAGTTAGTTATTTACTAAAATTTATACTTTTAACCCTGGCATTCAGCGACTTCTGCAGCAGACGTTCAGCGGCCAGTTCTTTAACCATTTTATTCTCCCCGGCCTGAGCCTTTTTATAATAGTCAACCGCCTCGGCTCCCCGCCCCAGCTTCAGAAGGACATCACCGAGATAAAGCGCACAGAGCTGAGCGTTTTCCCCCTTCTTTGGATAAGGGGGGGATAAAACCGCTTTGTATAAATCAGCCGCCGCCTTGAAATCACCAGCCTGGCGCAGGGCGTCAGCAATCTTCAGACTAAGGGCCTGCCCCTTGCGCGGAGCTATATCTTTGGAGGCCGCCGCCTTCTGCCAGATCAAAGCCGCCCGTTTGTTTTTACCAAGCTCCAGGGCGAGACGAATGGCGTTACCAGCGTAGAGAGCCATTTTATCAGCAAAGGTGGGGTTATCAACTGCCTGCTCGTAAAAATCAAGCGCCCTGGCCTGGTGCTTCCCGACCTCGGCCAGTTTGGCGCTATAATAATCAATTTCACCCACAGCACGTTTGCCCTTATACAGCTTGCGGATATAGGTCAACAGACGATCGGCCGCGGCATAGTCCTTCAGACGCAGATAGACTGCCGCCCGCCGATAATAGAGATCAATCTTGTCCTTCTCCGGCAGCGGCCATTTTAAGGCCCGATAATAGACCACTGCCGCCTGTTTATCTAAGTTCAGGGCCTCCATGGCCTGCCCCACCATATACAGCAGCCTGCCGTCCGGAAAATCCTTTATATGACGAAAATCAACAAAATAGAGGTCATATATCTTCTGATAGTCCTTTTTCTTTAAAAATTCAGCCGTCAGATAAAGAAGAATATTGCCGATTTGCCGGCGGCGGCCCTTAATACCGCGTTGAGCCCGTAAAAAACTGCGGCCCACATCATAGGCCTGGTCTAATTCATGCCGGGATCTATAGCGCCTGAAGAGAGCGTAACGGGCATCCTGGGCCATGGCTTCATCGGGATATTTATTCAGTACCGCAATATAGGGCGCATCTCCATCCGGGTCAGCAAGATACACCGCCTCATTTTTTGACATTTTAAAATAACCGTCATCCCGATATTGAGCCAGACGCAAAGCGGCCAACAGAGCGGAGTGCCCCTGACCGCCGCTCTCGTGAAGAATCTCCCGGTACAGACTGGCGGCGGCTTTATAATCACCGTGCTTATGATAGGACTCGGCCAGAGCGGCCAGCAGAGCGGGGCGGTCATCAACCTCATAATTCAGGCTCAGATAATGATAAAGCTGCCGGCGCCCCAGCTTAATATTGCCCAGTTTAAGATTAGTAAGCCCGGCCGGACGCAGCAGAGCCGGATCTCGCAGGTAATAATCAGGATGCTTTATCATCACCATCTGAAAATAGTTTCTGGCCTCCTGATAACGCCCCTGCTTGTAACGCAGCTCTCCCATTCCCACCTGACCGATGAGCCTGAGACGCTGATCAGCACTATGCATCAAGCGGGAAAAGAGGCTGGCGGCCTCAGCCTGCCGCCCGGTTTTCATCAATGCTTCACGGTGCCACATCATGGCCTTAAAAAAAAGAGGGGAGGTGGGATAGCTTTCCTCAAACAGCTTAAAATAGCTCAAGGCCTCACGATAAAAACCCATATGAAAATAACTGATGCCAAGTTCCAGATAGGCCGCCGGTACTCTCTTTGAAGAGGGGTAGGAATTTATGAAATCACGAAACATATCCTTGACCCGCTCCAGATCGGCACCGGGGCGATGACTGGCCAGCTTTTTCCTAAGCTCAGCCGAACGCCAGAGGGCGGACTCCGCCGCTGGGTTGTCGGGAAAATTAAGATAAATCTGATAGAGATATCTGGCGGCCGAGGCCTGATTATTCATGGATAGATCGCGCTTCGCCTTTTGCAGCAGATCTTTAATGATCCGGCGAATCTCGCTCTGCTTGCGTTTACGATGCGGGGCAGGTTTTTTATTCCCTCCAACCTCAGTTTTGGGACTCGCCGCCCAAACCGCGGGGCCAGCAGTGAGAGAAATTATGCCAAGGCAGAAAGCGGCCAGAATAAGGAAGAAATAACAAGAGTGATTAACAACGGTATTTTTTTGTCTGCCAAAGTCTCTTTTATGCCGCGCTTTGCCGTCTGCCATCAGCTTATTCATCAACTACATGCTAACCGCCGGCTTTACCAGCTTATAGCGCTTCATCTTTTCTATAAGGGTTGTCCGATTGACATTCAACAGCTTTGCCGCCTGATTATTGATCCAATTCACCTGATTCAGGGCCTTGATAATAATCTCCTTTTCATAATCCGCCACCGCCTGCTGGAGATAGAATCCCTCTGTGGAAATTTCAGCAGGCAGGCCTGCCCTCGCAGTTGGCCGGGAATTTAAAATCTTCTCAGGCAGATCAACCGCGCTTATCTCTTCGCCCAAGGCCAGAATAATCATCCGTTCAATAATATTTTCCAGTTCACGAACATTGCCGGGCCAATGATAGCGAAGCAGATGGCCCATGGCCTCCTGCGAAATTCCGGAGATGCGGCGGCTCTTGCTGACTGTAAAAAGCTGAATAAAATACTCCGTCAGCAGAGGAATATCAGCCTGCCGCTCCCGCAGGGGAGGCACCATGATCGGAATGACATTCAAGCGGTAGAAGAGATCCTCCCGGAAACGGCCCTGCCGCAATTCATCCTCTAAGCAGCGATTGGTAGCGGCAACTACCCGAAAATCAGATTTAATAGTCTGCGTACCCCCAACCCGCTCGAACTCTCTCTCCTGAAGTACCCGCAGAAGCTTGACCTGCAGCATGGGACTCATCTCAGAGATCTCATCTAAAAATACCGTGCCGCCGTGAGCAAGTTCAAAACGGCCAATCCGGGTACGAATGGCATGGGTAAAGGCCCCCTTCTCATGGCCAAAAAGCTCACTTTCTAAGAGGTCAGCCGGAATGGCCCCGCAATTAACCGGCACAAACGGGTTTTTCCGCCGCGGCCCCTGTTGATGAATAGCACGAGCTACCAATTCCTTGCCAGTGCCTGATTCACCTTGAATCAGGATGGTGGTATCGGTATCCGCCACCTTATCAATAAGGCTGAAGAGCTGCCGCATACAGGTGCAGGCCCCTACGATACCGGCAAACCGGTCAATATTTTCTGGTGGAGAACCACTCATTAGTTTTTAATTTTTTCCATGTTCAACCTTATCCCTTGTTGTCTATAGGCTCAGATTTTACGACCTTTCCATGACAATATCCATAAAAAAGTACCATTTTTCGTCTCATCGCAATAATAACCTTGATAAATAACTACATTTTTTCCAAAATTACATTATTATTCATTCATAGATTAAAAAACCGGAGAGAATACCGCGCGCAACTCATGAACACCGAAACAAGCACAAGCCAGCCAGCGATTATAGAGTTCATCAAGGTAAATAAAATTTATCCGCCGGATGTGGTCGCTCTGCGGGATGTTTCATTCAGCATCAGAGCCGGAGAAATGGTATTTCTAACCGGTATCAGCGGGGCTGGAAAATCCACCCTGCTGAAACTTATATGCGCCATGGAGCACCCTACCAAGGGCCTTATAGATGTGCAGGGCCGGGAGCTGACCAGCATCACCCCCGCCGAGACGCAGCTTCTGCGCCAAAAAATCGGCATGGCCTACCAGGACTTCAAGCTCCTGCCCGGCCTCACGGTTTATCAGAACATCGCCATGCCCATGGAGGTCACCTATACTCCGAACCGCACAATAAAGGATCGGATAAATTACCTCCTTAATCTCCTGAACCTGACGGATAAAAAACATACCAGGGCTGGGAAGCTGTCAAGGGGTGAACAGCAGCGTGCGGCTCTGGCCAGGGCCGCCGCTAATTACCCGCCCATCCTGCTGGCCGACGAGCCCACCGGTAATCTGGATCAGGAGAATGCCAAACTGGTAATGAAACTGTTTGACCAGCTCAACCGGGCCGGCAGCACCATTATCATCGCTACCCATGACCCCTTAATTCTGCGTGATTACTCGGCCGCCCAAACCCTGGAGATACGGCAGGGAGAACTTATTAAAAATGAGGCCCCGGACAATTAAAGGTCTGTAAACTGCCCGCACAGCTGCAAGATACGGAGATAAAGAGATTGAAGTTATCAGCCATCCTGACTCAAACGGTTAGAAACCTCAGACAGACATGGGGCTCACAGATAATGACCCTGGCAACTGTTACCCTGTCGGTTCTGATTTTTTCCTTCTTTTTCCTGATTTTTTTGAACCTTAAACATGCCGGTATCCGCCTTGGAGACAACATACGTCTGCTTGTCTATCTTGACCAGCAGCCAACGGCCGCGGCCCAGGCCAGGCTCAGCCGCGAAATCAGATCCTTTGGCAAGGTGGACAAAATAGTCTTCAAATCCAGCCGGGATGCCTTTGCCCAGCTTAAACAGCAGTTGGGCCCTGATCGTGACGTCTTAGATGATTTTAACCCCGAATTCCTGCCGCCCTATATCGAGGTGTATCCGGTCAGGAACCTTTCATCCCTGTCACATATTAATAATTTCGCCAATTTTCTGGCCACCCTGCCGGGAGCCCAAAAGGTGCAGTACGGCAGGGGCTGGATCGAGCGGCTCGGCTACTTCACCCAGCTTATCCGCCTGATTCTTTTCCTGAGCGGCGGGCTGCTTGTACTTACCGCCACCTTCATGGTTTCCAGCACTATTCGTCTCACCGTGGTTTCAAGACGTCCGGAATTAGAGATCATGCGCCTCATCGGAGCCTCGAGAAGCTATATCCAGGCCCCTCTTCTGCTTGAGGGACTCTTGCAGGGCGTCTTGGGCTCTGGCCTGGGCATTGCCTGCCTTTACCTGCTTTTTAACTGGCTCCAGCATCACTTTAACGGCCCAGGTCTCTTTAAATTGCTCCAACTCAGGTTTCTCCCCCCGGCCACGACCGGCGCAATTTTGGCTATAAGTATTTTGCTTTGCACCACGGGCAGTATTGTGTCAATCAGAAAATCCCTGCGTCTCTAACCTTAAAAAGCCCATGATCCGCCTTGTCGCGCTAACTATAATATTTTTTTTCGGCCTGAGCGCCTCCCTGACGGCCGCAGCCGGGGAGAATACCACTCCGGCCGCCAAATTAAACCGTATCAGAGCGGCAATGGCAAACCAGCAGCAAAAAGTTAAGGAGAGTGGAATCCAGTCCTTCAACCTGGAGCAGGAATTAAAAAAAATTGATCTGCATCTGCGTGTGGAGGGCCAGAAACTACGGGACATCCAGCAAAAATTAAACCGGCAGGAGGATTACCTGCAGACCAAAGAGCAAGAGACAAAACTCATAATCAAGCAAAAAGAGGCCATTAAAGAGCATGTAAAAAGACGCCTGACGGCCTTCTTCAAAATGGGCGGCGTCACCCTTATAAACGCTGTTTTTGCCGCCCACAGCCTGTCGGAGGCCATAAACACAAGAGAAGAATTCAGGTTTATGCTCCGGCATGACCGGAAAATAATCGAGCGTTACCGAACCAAAATTGCCCTCCTTCGGGAGGCCCTGAAAAACATAACCGTTAGTAAAAACAAGATATTAGGAATAATTAATGAGGAAAAGGAGCAGGAGCAACAACTCATAGACAGCAGAATGAAGCGCCAAAAGTTGTTAAACCGGGTCAGGCTCCAGAAGGATCTTTATCAACAAGCCCTGCGGGAGATGGCGGCTGGCGCCGCAAGTCTTGAGGCCAAAATTAATAAATCCAGGGTACCCATGATTCGGGCCCGGCGGCGGAAGATCATCAGGACTCAGCGCTCACAGCAGCGCCACGCCATTCTCAGAAGCGGCTTCGCGGCCATGAAGGGACGGCTGGTAGCGCCGGTAAGTGGAAGAATAAACCGTTTTTTCGGTTCTCAAAATGGTAAATTCGGCCTCAAAATAAATTTCCCCGGCCTTGATTTCACTCCTGCCGGTGACCTCAAGGTCAGGGCCGTCTTTGCTGGTAAGATTATTTTTGCCGGCTATTTAGCGGCCTATGGCAATACCGTTATAATAGACCATGGTCAACAATATTACACCCTGCTTTCCGGTCTGGCCTCTATTTACAAAAAAACCGGCGATACCGTCCAGGGGGCCGAAGTTATCGGCCTGGCCGGCGGCGATGGTCTGCTCCACAAGGGGCTGCATTTTGAGTTACGCTACGGTTCCATACCCATTAACCCCCTGCCCTGGCTGGCCGGGAACTGGAAAACAACGGCGGGTGAAGACTCCATGACGCAGAAAAAAACCGGGGCCGCCAATAAACCCGCAATCACCAAACCTTAACCAAGATAAAACGACATGACCATTAAAAAAATAATCATCATAGCTGCCATCGCCCTCTGCACGGGACTAACTAACAGCAAACCGGCAGCGGCCAGGGATCATAACACCTATAAGAGCCTGGAAAAATTCGCCGATGTTATCAATCTGCTGGAAAAGGATTATGTGGAGCCCATCAACGCCGACAAGTTGATTCAGGGGGCTATCAAAGGGATGATTGCCTCGCTTGATCCCCACTCCTCCTACATGACTGCCGAAAATTTCAAGGACTTACAGATTGAGACCAATGGCAGCTTCAGCGGCATCGGGATTGAGATAACCATCAAAAACGGCGGACTGGTGATAGTCTCCCCCATTGAGGGCACCCCCGCTTATCAGCAGGGCCTGAAGGCAGGGGATCGGATCATTAAAATCAACGGCACCTACACCAAGGATATGGATATGATGGCGGCGGTAAAACTCCTGCGCGGCAAAAGAGGCAGCAAGGTTACCATCTCCATCTACCGCCGGGGATGGCCTAAACTGCGTAAATTTACCATAACCCGCGATGTTATCCCTCTGCACAGCGTCAAAAGCAAAATTTTAGAACCGGGTTATGCCTACCTGCGCATCACCAGTTTTCAAGCTAAGACCACCAAGGATACCTTGAGCGCCTTAAAGAAGCTGAGTAAGCAAGGCCCAATCAAGGGCCTGATCCTTGATCTGCGCAATAACCCAGGCGGCTTATTAGAGCAGGCAATAGGGATTGCGGATATTTTTATGGACAAGGGAATAATTGTCTCAACCAAGGGCCGCCTGACGGATCAAAACATGGTCTATCGAGCCCACAGGGGCGCGATTTCCTATGATTTCCCCATGATAGTCCTTATTAACGGCGGCAGCGCCAGCGCCTCGGAGATAGTAGCTGGAGCCCTACAAGACAGCAGACGAGCTCTTATTCTTGGAGTGCAAAGCTTTGGCAAAGGCTCCGTACAGACGGTATTCCCCTTAAATAACGGGGCCGGACTGCGCCTGACCACCGCGAGATATTATACACCCAGCGGCCGTTCGATTCAGGCCCAGGGTGTTACCCCTGGCATAATCGTGCCTCTGCTGCAGAATCACGCCGGTAGCGGAAGGCGGACATTTATCCGTGAAAAGGATCTCAAACACCATATGAAGAATGATAACAAAATTGGCCGGAGCAGCGGCCCAAAATCGCCTGTAAACGCCGCTGATAATCAGTTAAATGCCGCCTTGAAAATATTAGAGGGCCTGCCGGTGTTAAAGAAACCCGCAAATTGAGCCGGGTTCACCCGGTTATTTGGCTGAATAATTACCATTTGTATATGCATCTTACAGGCCGGTCAGTAATCAATTTTATCCATCTTCACCTGCCATTCACTAAAGGCAGCCAGGGCCTCGGCACGCAGCAGCTGCACTGCCGGGATTCTTCGTTCTTCGGGCTTCCGGCCAATCTCCATATATATTTCCGCGTCGGTAAAACCGCTGTCAGCCGCGTCCTGACGGTCAGCCGCGTAATAGATACGGGCAATATCAGCCCAGTAAATGGCGGCCAGACACATGGGGCACGGTTCACAATTAATATAAATATCACAGCCCGTAAGCCTGAAATCACCTAAGCGGGTGCAGGCCTCTCGAATAGCGACAATCTCAGCATGGGCTGTGGGATCGTTGGTAGAGGTTACCCGGTTATACCCCCGGCCTATAATCTCCCCGTGCTGAACAATAACCGCCCCAAAGGGGCCGCCCTGCCCCTGCCGCATTTTCTTTATGGCCAGATCAATGGCCTCCCGCATAAATTCAAGCATACAACCCTCCTTAATAAATAAATCAATTTACACAATTTCTTTTTATAAAGAAACCGCCGCCGCAACCGGAAGACCCAATTATGATGCGGCTTTGGTGATTCCACCCCAGAGGACACTAAGATGAATGAACGAAGGGCACCATACCTGATGATTGGATTGCTCAGGCAATATGATATCAGGTATGGTGTTCAGCCATGTCGCGGGCGGCGGTTCCCGGCTTTAAGAGAGATGCCGCCTTTTGGGAAACCGGAAACCAATAATCAGACAGATTACATAGGTAAGCAGAAAAAGGAAGGTGACTGAAAATCCCTGAATACCAAAATCATTTGCTGGTATTGTGATGACAAAGGGGTTTCCAAGGACAGCGGTAGAATATACCTGATTTAACCAGGCAAGAGTCAGAAATATAGGCAGCATGTAAATTATGACATAACGGGCGTAATGATGGGCCAGAAAATAATTATACTGGGCGTTAAGATCTTCATCGGTAATGCGGTACAAGGCGTCCCGACTATACTTATCGGTGATAAGCCGCAGCGCCTGTTGCTGCTCCCGTTCTTTGGCAAACTGGGCGTTAAAACACCTTGTTTTTTCGTCAACGCGCAAGAGATGACGCAGAGCGAATGAACACAAGGCAATTAGAACAGCAAGCACACAGATCTGCAGCCAGACAGGGAAATCAAGACGCACCATGGGCTGAATAAAGATAAAATAAAGCACCTGGCCGCCAGCCGCGAAGAAGGGCACTATGGTACCATAGTAAATTTTATCTAAGAAATTATTCAGCTCAGCCATAGCTTGTTACCGCCATCTCAAAATACAATTCAGATAACTGTTCAGAGCCTATATCTCTGCCAACAGCAGAAACTTCAGGGCATGGGTAGTGCATTTGGTCACACAGGCCGGCTTCAGGCCCTGATCCACCCGTTCTAAACAATAATCACATTTTATCGCCTTATTGGTCTGTGGATTAAGCTGTGGAATTGTCCAGGGGCAGGCCCCGGCGCAGGCCATACAGCCGATGCACTTTTCCTGCTCAACATAGACAATCCCATCGGCGCGTTTTACCATCGCCCCAACGGGACAGACCGGGACGCAAAAAGGATCATCACAATGATAGCAGGAACGGAAAGAAAATTCAGTTTTCGGTACCCCCTTCACCGACGTGAGAGGCTTATGACTAATCTCACAGAGGATGGGCCCAACGGGCAGATTCTTATTAATTTTACAATGCACTTCACAGGCATGACAGCCTATGCAGCGTTTGGAATTGAGATGGATCATATATTTATTCATAACTCAATCCTCCTCTTGGGATTACGCATACTGCGCTGCACAAAGACAAAGGCCTCGCAGAGATTTATGGCGCCGCCGGCCTTATCCCAGTCATCCAGTTTGCCCGACATCAATTTTTGATCGCTGAGACCGGCATGGTAAGACCGGGTCTGAAGCGGAATCTGGCGGCCAAAGCCATGCACGGTATAGACGGCTTCCGGGTGAATAAATTCCGTCACATAGGCGTGTATTGTCCCTGAATAACTGGCATCATTTGCCGTTACGTCAAGCAGATCGCCATCCTTTATTCCCAGTTTTGCCGCGGCCCGCTTATTGATCCAGAGCGTGTTGGCGGGCATCAGTTCTTCAAGCAGAGGATTGTTGATGGTATGGCCGTGGGTATGCACAGCAGAGCGGCCATAGATTAGGCGGAACATCCCCCTGGCCGGTTTATCCGGCGCTTTATAGGGCTTCAATGAGGGCAGACCGGCATCAGTCAACCGCTGGCTGATAATTTCTATCTTGCCGGAGGGGGTTTTAAACTGGCTTTTAAGCTTGTCCGCGTCATAGAGGGGAATTGGTTCGTCACATAAGTCAATAAAACCTTTCTCCTCAAAATCCTTGATGGTATAACCGGTGCCCTCTAACTGCCAGTCATAAAGATCATCAATGGTGTTATAGGGGAAGTATTCACTGATATCAAGACGATCCGCCAACTGTTTAAAAATTTCCCAGGCTGGTTTGGTATCATATTTGGGTTCCACCGCCTTACGACGCACTGCCAACCGTGGTTTGGGGCCCTTCTGCAGACAGATGGGATTATCACGCTCCAGATAGCAGGACTCCGGCAGAATTACATCGGAATACCAGCCAAATTCACTATATTGAGTGTCAATGGAGACTAAGAGATCACACTTGTCAAAAAGCAATTTCTGGCGCTGAGGTTCGGGCATGCCGCAGAATGGATCATGCCGCATGGCAATCCAGGCCTTAATGGGATAGGGTTCTTCACTGCGCATGGCATCAAAGAAGAGATGCGCCAGCCCCGGCCCCTTGTCGAAATGGGTGTATTTCCAGCCAACGCCGTCACCCCTTTTAATATCTGGTTTGGAGCAGTCAAGATTGCGAATCCCCTTTTTCCCGCAATCAGCGGGGCCTTTGGGAATAAACAGGCCGCCCTCGGCCTCAATATTTCCCATCAGAACATTAAGAATGTGCAGGGCCCGACTCACATAAAAGGAATCCTTGTAGCGGGACAAATTCCAGCCGGGATGGAAGATAACCCTGGGCATATCCTCCGCCAGTTCATCGACAAAGGCCATAACCGCCTTTTCCTTGATGCCGCACTCTCTGGCCGCCCAGGCCGGGGTATACTCCTCGACAAAGGCGCATAATTCATCAAAACCGCTGACATATTTATCAATAAAATCTTTAGAATAGATATTTCTCTTGATCACCTCATGGATTACGGCAAGGGCCAGGGCATAATCGGTACCGGGACGAACCAGAAAAAACCTATCCGCCTTCACCCCGGTCATGGTCTGCCGCACATCGACATAGGTAAGTCTGCCGCCCTTGTCTAACATATCCAGTATCTGATTACCCTGGGCAATCTGCAGCGAAGCAAAATAGTTACGGCCAAAGAGTACCAGGTGCCGGGTGTTTTTAATATCATAGGCAAAGCCCTTACGGCCGACACCGTTTAACGACATGCTGGCGTGGTGGGTATTACGGCCGCAGGTGCAGTCGTGATTGGTATAATTAGGCGAACCATAGGCATGAATAAAGGTTTTATACATGGACTGCCACGGGCCGCCACGCGAGGAGAGAACAACCGATTCCGGGCCATACTCACGTTTGATTTTCTTTAATTTTTCGGTGATATAGTCGTAGGCTGTGGGCCAGCTCACCTGCCGCCAGCGCCCGGCACCACGACCACCCTCCCTAATCAGAGGCTGCCGGGGACGTTCATCATCGTCAAGCAGCGCCACCCCGGCCGAACCTTTGGCGCAGAGGGCGTGATCCATCAAATACGGATTGCCCTCAATCCAGCTCACCCGGTTATCCTCTACCTCTACTCTGATGGGGCAGCGAACCGTACACATGCCGCATATTGAGTACACAGATTTTTTCATATTCTTATCCTTAATAAAGTCCAGCAATTTTGCCAGAATGATCTTGACAAAATACCGCCAATATCATTCTGGCCCCGATTTTTTCAACGCATGAATGGCAGTAGGCTGGTGTATTTCATAAATACAATAATAAGTGCTAAGGACAGCATCCGCTTCAGAAATATCTCAGGCAGTTTTTTCTGTATTTTAGGGCCGACTATCCCGCCGCACATAGCTCCCGCGGCAATTAAAGCAGCCATAATCCAGTCTGGTTGATAACCCATGAGGGCATATTTGGCAATGGCCCCGGTGGAGGTGGCAAAGGTACCGGCCAGGGCGATGGGCACGGCGAGATACATGGGATAACCCACCATGGTGGTCATAAAGGGCATAAACATGAAACCGCCGCCGACCCCAAATGACGAGGCAATTATCCCCATAAATATACCACCCACCAGCATCATCAGCGGCCGGGCGACAAAGGTCTCGCCCCAGAAGCGCATATTAAAATTAATGAAATTAAATTTATCAAATTCTATTTTGCCCATCTCCATTTCCTTACCGGAGGACTTGGCCTCCTTAACCGCGGCGTTAAATTTCTGGACAATGGCCTTCATAGCCTTTTTCTTGGCAATTGAACCGGGCAGTGATTCGATGAACAACTTGATACCGATAAAGAAACAGATAATTCCAAGATAGAATTTAAAAGAGGCCAGATTCAAATACTTGGCGGAGAGCGGCGGCCCTATAAAAAAGGCGCCGCTTACAATACCAATGGCAAAGGGAATGGCCACCGGATAGGCAAAGCGCTTCTCCTTAAAATAATTCATCAGACCGGTAATCGGCGAGCAGAGGGTGAGAAAGAGGTTGGTGGGCTTGATGGTATTACCGGCGTTAACCCCCACCGGCCCTTTGGTACCAAGGACGGTAATCTGGAAGGCGGCCGTGAACAAACCGCCGGCGGCCCCCATAATAACAAAGAGTATGCCAATGATAAAGGCGCCGCCAAAAACCGTAAACGGACTCATATAGACATTGGCGGTCTTAAAGAAAAAACCAGATTTTTTGATTCTGAAGGTATCCACCTTTTGGCCGTTAACATAAACAGCCATCATGGTATCAGGGGCCAGATTTTTATAGGGGGCCATGGCAATTGAGAATTTTCCCGTCGCCTTATCAAGAGTCAGAGAAACCCCTTTGTTCCAGGCCTCCGGCTGTTGACTGTAGCCGGTCATAATCATACGGGCATTACCGCCGCCCAGTGGCTTTTCTTTAGAGACAGTATTGATGCCGAATTTCTTTTCATGGGTAAAGGCCAGGAATTTCCATTGAGCCGCCGAATTAATCGGACCCAGCAAGCCCTTTATGCGCGGGTTAATGTCGGCCCATTTTTTAATCTTATTGACCTTGACCTTATACTTGAACGGCGGAAAGGCAAAAATGCCGTCTGTCTGCCCCTTCCAGACCACTTTGGGGGTGGCCAATGAATCAGGGACATTGGTAATTATATAATAATTTGGCGGAATGGCGGTATTGCCAAAGACGTTTTTACCATTCTTACCATTGACCAGCCTTTTCTTCTCCTTGGGACCAAGGGCATCGCCCGGACTGAACATTTTAGCAGAGCTGATTACGACATAGAGGTTCCTGCCGGGGGCTATTTTCCCCGTCACCCTGATTGTACCGCCGGCAGTGATTGTTTTAGAGCCTAATTTTGCCTCCATTGCCGATGCTCCGGAACAGGCAAAAAACAGGCAAGCGATTATTAGACCACAGACCATCGAAATTCGTCTCATACCATACCTCCTCTTATTTCATCTAATTAATGCTCTTGTTTTACAGATAAGTCTCAGGACTGCCGGCTGTTACAGCACCCCTCCCCCTCAGGTAATAAACGTATTTTGTAACTATTTAGCTGCACCCAATCTGCGGCTGATAATGCCGTCCAGCATACGTATGTATAGCTGGACGGCATTATCAACCACATCTCGGGCACATCTAAACAGTTACAGTTCATAGTTTAGAGCAGGTTATCCGCCTTTGCTAAATAGTTACATTTATTGTAACTATTTAGCTGCACCCAATCCGGAGTCTCGCAAGCTCGCTTACCTGCGGCTGATAATGCCGTCCAGCATACGTATGTATAGCTGGACAGCATTATCAACCACATCTCGGGCACATCTAAACAGTTACAGTTCATAGTTTAGGGCAAGTTATCCGCCTTAGCTAAACAGTTACCGTATTTTTTCTGTGGCACCTCCTTTGGCCCGGCCTGGTCTGCGTATGAATAGTTACAATTAATCTGTCATCTCCACAATTTTAGCCCCGCCTATATAATCACGGCTCTTAAAACCGGTCATGCGGGTCATCTTGCGGGTAAGGGCCTTGATTGCTTTCAGATTACGAATAATGGTTGCCATATTTTCTGAATCCTCACCGCCCAGATCTTCTTCCAGCAGCTGCGCCGTACCCAGAGCGGCAAAAAGCGGCGAATTAATCTCGTGGGCCGCGGTGCCGGCCATTTCGACCACCCCCTGTAATTTAACCAGCTCCATCTTCTCCTCTTCATGCCGCTGGCGGTTGGTAATATCACGGATAATTTCGATGACAAATTCCACCCGCCCATCCTTATCAAACATGGGAGAGGCGCTTCTTTCAAACCAGTGCCAGCCATCGGCAAGGCTTACCTTATGCACATAAACCGCGTTTACCCCAGTCTCTAAAGCCTGCTCAACAGGGCAAAGCCCCCCAGCGCCATCGGGGGGGCAGAGGTCACTGTATTCCATCCCCAAAACCTCATTTTCCGGCTTTCCGAGCTGTTCCAGGACAATACGATTGGCCAGGACTATGTGTTTACTACGATCAACCACCAGAAGCTGCGGCCGGATACAGTCTAAAATATCACTTAAAAAACGCTCATTCTCCTCAATCTGATTGAACAGTAAATTCATTTTTTGATAGTTTCTGGCATTCTGAATAGCCGTGCCCCCGGCTTCGGAGACAGTTACAGCAAAATTGACCTCAGAGCTGGTAAAACAATGAAATTCATCCGAGAGAATCCGCAGAACGCCGATCACCTCATCCCCCACCTTAACCGGCACCGCCAGCAGAGATTTAATACCCTCTTCCACCATATACCGTTTATTGCTGATCCGTTCGTCAGCAGCCACGTCATAAACAGCCAGAGGCTCCTCCGGCAGGACAATTAGATTATCTTCCGTCTCAATATGAGCCTGAGCAAGATAGTCCGCCGTTAATCCGTAAGCGGCAACCAGCTCCAGGTGATTACTCCGGGAAGCCAGCAGACTGATGGTACAGGCCTTGGCACCAATGGATTGCGATACCCGTTCAACAAAAGTGCGCAATACGGTGTCTAAATCAAGGGTTGAGTGGACAAGCCGGGTCAAGGCCTGAACTTCTTTCATGAAATCGACCTGATTCTCCATGGCGTTGAACATACGGGCATTAGAGATGGCAATACCCACCTGCTCCGCCAGGGCCATGGCAAAGGAAATCTCGTCATCGGTGAACAAACGGTGACTTTTAGTTAAGAGACGCATAACACCAATAATCGAATCCTGAAAAAGGATGGGCAGACTTAAGATGCTCTTTATGCCCTCACGGCAAACCGCCTCACTGGCATGATAACTGGAATTTTTATCAATATCGTTTTTAGCGACGGGGTAACCGGCCTTAATCATCTCCATGGTCTCGTCGGTATCAATGATCTGGCGGGACAGATATTCAAGAGACAACCCATGGGCCGCGCCCATGACAAAGGTCTGGGTTGAGGAATCTAATAAACGAATAGTACAGGCATCCACCTCAAGGAGACCGGGCAGTGTGCTGACAATAGTATCCATCACCTGCTGATGATCAAGCACCATGGAGACCAGCTTCGTCACCTTCTGAAAAACCTTCAGAAACTGCCGTTCTCTACTCTGCGTGGTTGTTATTTCTGGCATCGGTTTTTTACCCTTTTGCACTACGCAGAACCTGCTCCACCTTTGCCTCCAGCTCATCACGGTCAATGGGCTTGACGCAATACTCATCGGCACCGATACCCATCGCCTCACGTGCCGTTTCAATGGTGGGATAGCCAGTGAGCATGATGGCATGCATGGACGGCTGGATCTCCTTGAGCATAGCCAACACCTCAATGCCGCTTAATTTTTTAAGTTTTATATCCAAAACCGCCAAATCAATCTTATGACCCCTGGCAAAATCAATGGCCTCATCTTCCTCGGTAAAGGTGTGGACATTATGCCCCTTTTTGGTCAGAATTTTACCGACAAGTACAGTCGCGTCCAAGACATCATCCAGGGCTATTATTTCGGCCATGATTTCACCTCCCTTAATAGTTCAGCATCCTTACAGGCTGCAACAGCCTCCGCCTCTTCCGCACAGGGCAGGACAATGGTAAAGGCCGTACCCCGGACATTTTTATTTAGTTTCTGATCCAGAACCGGACTCTCAACTTCTATGATGCCGCCATGATTCTTAATTATCCCGTAGGAAACCGACAAACCGAGCCCTGTCCCCTTACCCACCGGTTTGGTGGTAAAAAAGGGCTCAAATATTTTTACCTTTACCTCTTCCGAAATTCCCTGGCCGGTATCACGCAGCCGGGCAATAACGTGCCTGTTTTTGCCGTCGTAATGAGTAGTAATAAAAATATCGCCGCCGCCAAGCCCCTCCATGGCGTGACCGGCGTTATTCAACAGGTTGACAAATACCTGGCGTAATTTCTCGGCATCTCCAACAATCTCCGGCAGGTTTTCGGCAAGATCTACATGAATCTTAATATGATCCAGATTAATATTATGCTCGGTTACGGCGATAACGTCACGCAGCACATCATTAAGGTCGATATTCATCCGAATTCCACCAGACTGCCTGGAAAATTTAAGCAGATCAGCAACAATCTTACGACTGGCTCTGGTCTGACGTTCTATTACACTCAGATTTTCGTATGCTTCAGAGTCCTTGGCAAAATCGTCCTTCATCAACTGGGTATATCCCAGAATAATCCCCAGCGGGGTATTAATTTCGTGGGCAACACCAGCCGCCATCTGCCCTACTGAGACCATTTTCTCACTGGCAACCAGCTGTTCCATCATGGTCTTCACCCTGGTTAAATCCTTGGCAATTCCCTCACAGCCCACAATACACTGATCATCGTTATATATGGCAGTTGCCGAGATAAGGACGTAGATGATAGAACCGTCTTTTTTCTGAAATTCCACCTCGAAATCCTTGATATAGCCGTCATCATCCAACATCTCATAATAGCTGAAGACATCATCCTCATTATGGAAAATCTGATATAGGTTCAAATGCGGTTCCTTATCCTTGCTATAACCCAACATTTCAAGACCAGATTCATTAATTTCCAGTAAATTATTGGCGGTATCACCGAAAAAGATCATATCTTTAGAATTAGAGAACAGATGGCGGAATTTCTTTTCCGATTTTGACAATTCAAAGGTGCGTTCCTCTACCTTATCTTCAAGATGCAGATTAAGTTCCTGCAGCTCGGCCGCGGCTTTTTTGAGCCGCAAATTGGCATTCTTCAATTTAGAGGCCTTCTGCTCAACGGCTTCGTAGGCCTGAACACTCTTATTATAAAAAATGGTCACCGCTGATACCGAAATCAGCAGCAGGGTATTTACTCCGCCGGAATAGGGGGCAATCCAGGCCCATATTTGGTCATCTCCCGCCATTAGGAGAAACTGTTTGACAATATGCCCCACGGCCCTGGAGACGGAGAAAGCGGACAGAGCCATACAAAAATAAAAGAGAAAGCCCCATAAGAAGTTATCTCGTTGTTTATGGGAAAGAAGATAGGCATACCGCATGGCCAGAAAAGAAAAGATAATATCAGCCACGGAACCAGCCATATTAACAATATTCACCGGGAATAAGGGCAAGGCGGTCATTCCCCCTCCCCTCGCCCGCCCTGTTTCCCCACACTTTTGTACAGAGCTTTAAGCCCGGCAAACAGAAAAAACAAAGCGGGTACAGCTATAACATGATCAAATTTGGCAATATAGTAAACAATCTCCCGGGCGCTTATAGGGCCAAGCAGCCGGGCGTGAAAATATCCCGAAGCCATGGATATATTTTCCGTCCTGATGGATACCCCTGTGGCATGACCGGCAAAGGCCATAATATTCCAGATAATCATCAACACACAAAATACCTGTAAATACCGCCAGCCCTTACTGGTAAAAGAGCTGCGTCTTATATCCCATAGCAAATAGCTAAGAGCCATAATAAAGAGGATATGAGCCATTTGATGCACATAAAGGCCCTCTGGAGCGCCGTGGGTCTGCAAAGCCCAGGCCTTATCCGGCCAGGCAAAGAAAATAACGGCGCAACACCAGAAACAGACCTTATAACAGCGGTGATTCTTTTGTCTTAATAAGATTTTCATAAAGAAGCGGTAAAAATATTAATGTCTTATAATTTATGTTCAGCATAAAAGCATATAGTGTACCAAAATGATATTTACTATTTAATTTAATCATTTTTAACGTATATCCGGACAGATACATAAACGATGACAGTAATGAGCACAACTATTCCAGAAAGGAAATGGGCAGAATCAGCAACATACAAGACGCAATGAAACATAAAAGTTGCAGGGAGAGAAAAAAGCCTAAGAAGTTACGGGGGAAATGGCTATTTGAGGAATATCAGAATAGAATGGTACAGTGAAGACTCAGATAAAATTATGAGCCTGATTAACGGGCGTGGTACCCGACGAGTAAACTAAAATTATGGGTGCCAAGCGCTATAACAGCCGATTTTTTTTACAGACTGTTCCGGCAGAGAGTCAGCAACTGGCATCTTCACCTGAAGTCTAATTGCTGACCCGCCCTGGCAATGGAAGGAAAGGGCCGTTGGAAGCATGCGGCCCCCGCAAATATTTATACGGTCAAATCGTCACGCAGACTTGTTCTCGGGCCGCCATGTCCGGCAGTACTCCAGTCTCGGATGGGAGCGATACTTAACAGTTCGTCCTGGCGGTTTAAACGGCCTAAGCGGTCATGGATTTCCTGCCAGATGCAGGGTACATCTTTGTTGATCTCGCAATGGCCATCTACTGATCCACCGCAAGGGCCGTTCATCAGACTCTTGGCACAACGAGCCACGGGACAAAGACCGCCTGTGAGGTGAAGGACACAATTACCACAACCGGCGCATTGCTCTGTCCATACTCCCTGCTCCATGGAACCGCCCATAAAGGTGGTATTCACCCCCGGATAGACTCTAATCATGGAGCGCAGATTGGCAATGAAATTAACTCCCACCCCGCAGGCCATGGATACAACAGCATCATATTGACCGTCCCATTCGTCCAATTCATCAATATATTCCTTGTCGCATTGCCTGACAAGAGTACCGGTGACGGTTTGCAGCTTTTTACCGGCCTTCTGGCAGCCGAGACGTAAAAGTGAGGCAAGAATCTCAACCTCTCGTTCACCGCCGGCTGAGCAGACAGAGACACACCCGCGGCAGCCAAGAACCAACACCCGGTCAAAGTCCTTAACCATTTCAACGATTTCGGCAATGGGTTTACGTTTAGCGACAATCATTTTTCCTCTCCCTTGAACGGGCTGGGCCCCAGCTCTCTGATTCGGGCCTCCATCTCCTGACCCGCGGCAATAAACTGAGGGCTAAGCCCCCTTTCTAAGTGATACATCTCAATGCGTTCAGGCTCAACATCCAGTTCGGCAAGGGCCTTCTTAACGGCTGCTACCTTCTTGGCGGCTCTCTGACTGCCCATTATATTATGGCATTCATCCTTGGGGCATCCGGCAACGTAAACCCCGTCGGCCCCATCTTCAAAGGCCTGCAGGAGAGCTGATACCTTGATCATACCGCTGCAGGTCAGGCGGTTTATGGTAATATTATCAGGAAAGCCGTCCTCTTGCAGACCGCCATGGTTTTCGGCGCATGATTGCTGGGACGTATAATGGCAGCAGAATGCCTGAATATCAGGGATGAAACTCATTTATATCTCCTTAATCAATTCCCAGAGGCCTGGAGAAGTCTCTCGTCCTCTGATTCGTTCAATTC
>CAZZJP010000005.1:0-28468 GCA_964654555.1 uncultured Desulfobulbia bacterium | reverse complement strand
TGGTGGCGGATAATAAAAGCGCGCCGCTCATCAATAGAAAAGTTTTTTTCATTTTTTCTCCTTTTATGAGTTATTTTGTAGCCTTATGGCCAAAACTGAATAGCCATTCATTACATGAATTTTATTTTTTTGCAATTAATAAATTAGAGCGGGCTTCACAAAGCCATATCTTATGGATGCGGCTGGTGGTTTTCATAGATGATTTTCTTGATATTTCTCAAATTATGCCTTGCTCCTGTATTGTCCGGCGCTAAATTGATTGCTGTTTGAAAATTTTCGGCAGCCGCCTTGTACAATCCCTGGCGGGCATAAATAACCCCGAGGCCATTATAAGCCTTCGCCAAATATGGAGCCGTTTCAATCAATTTCTTATAAACTGCCGCCGCCTTATCCAAATTATTAAGTTTGTAAAAAACATTGGCAAGATTAAACAATGCCTCCTGAAAGTCATTTTTAATGACAACCGCCTTCTGAAAATATGTAACAGCACTTGTTTCCTTACCCATCTTTAGATAGACTATGCCGACATTATTGAGTAATTGAGGATTATGCGGCGCCCTTGACAATAAAGGACTTAAACGTTTAAGAGCCTCCCGGTATCGACCTTCCTCTGCAAGGGTAAGACCGATACCGGCCTGGGCTTCGAGATTATGCGGTGCTGTTTTTAAAACCTGCTGATATCCTTTAAGGGCCTCTTTATAACGTTCTTTATGAAAATAATAATTCCCCATTTGCAGCCAGGCTGTAGGGCTGTTCCCTGCAACAGCTATATCGTGCCTGAAAAGAGTGGCGCTGTCTTGCCATAATTTCACCTGGCGATTACTTGTAAAAGCCATAATTACAACCACCACGAAACAGAAAAAAGATATTTCTCGTGGTCGTTCTATCCGCCTCAGTAATTCAGTGCCGCCCCAGATTATAATCACAAAAATTCCAATGGAGGGAATGTAGCAATATCGATCAGCCATGGCCTGTAGTCCGACCTGAACAATCCCGATTACCGGCAGCAGAGAAATAACATACCAGAACCAGCCCATAGTTAAATAAGGCCGCCGATGTATTGACCATAGAGCTCCGCTGCCGGCCCCTATGAAAATCAACAGTGCTCCAAGACTTTGCCACCAGGCGATAGCTTCAGGGTATGGATAGAATACCGTTAAATGGATTGGCCAAACAAGCTTGAACAGGTACAGGATATATGAGCGCAGAGCATTTGCCGTCCGCAGTGCCATGGGGATTAAGGCCAATGACTTCATAGCTCCGGCCTTCTGCTGTGCATAGAGGGCCGCAAGACCTGCCATCACGCTTAACAGGATAAATGGCACTTTTTCACAGATCATGGCCGCATATGGCCGCCGGCCCCCGCTGTTTACTGTTTCTAACCGTCGTATAGGCCATATATCCCATAAGAGGAGAAGGAGGGGAAAGGTAACCAGCATTGCTTTTGCAGTTAGGCCAAGCCCGAACAGCAGGAGGGAAGCAAAATAATGCCGCCATGAATGTTTTCGGCTGAAGACGGAATAATTATATAAGGCGGTGAGCATGAAGAAGGTACTCAGGACGTCTTTGCGCTCCGAGATCCAGGCCACTGATTCCACATGCAGCGGGTGAACGGCAAATAAAACTGCCAACAGGAAACTCTGCCGTCGCATGCCTGTAAAACGGTTAAAAACAGCAAATAACAACAGGCTGTTGATAATATGCAGGATAAGGGAGGTCAGATGATGTCCGGCTGGATCAAGTCCGAATAACTGGCAGTCCAGCATATGCGATAACCAGGTGAGGGGGTGCCAGTTGCCGGAGTCAAGATTAGTCATGGCCCAGGAGATACCCCGCGGGGTAATACCTGATCTTACAACCGGATTATCGGTGACATAGAGAGGATCATCGTAATTTACAAAGCCGAGATGGAATATCGGCCAATAAACAACTGTGGTCAGGAGGATAATAATCAGCCAGGGCAGAATGCGCCCGGCCAGTGAATTTTGTCCATCTTCCGACAGTGGAGACATGGGAATTACCTGTGGTGAAGCCCCCGTTAATTCTGGTCAAGGTTCCAGGACTCTATGTCGGCATTCTTACCCTCACCGCCCAGCTCGTTGTCGGCTCCGAAAGAGATAATATCAAAGTCATTGTGCAGGCCGGGCGAGAGGTATTTGTAGTCATGTCCCCATGGATCCTTGGGCATTTTGTTTAAATAGCCTTTGGTACGCCAATGCTCAGGAATCGGCTCAATAGTCGGTTTTTGAGCCAGGGCTTTTAAGGTCTGTTCCGTAGTAGGATAACGATGATTATCAAGGCGGTATAATTCCAGGGCTTGACTTATGGACTTGATATCCAGCGCTGCCTTGGTGCGGCGCGCCTCCTCCGGTCGTTCCATAATCCGGGGGATAATCAGGGTGGCCAGAATACCCATAATAACAATAACCACCATAACCTCAATCAGGGTAAAGCCTTTTTCGTACATTTTTTTCATGATCTTGATCCCATATTTCTTGACACCGGGTCTTTTGAGAGCCAGAAATCGTTCATCCGCAGAGTATCGTCGATTAAGCGCTTGCCGTCCTTCAGCATAATCATCCTCCCCTGTTTTACCTCCGAATGTTCGTGAATAAGACGATCCACCGTCATTAATATACCCAGCAGAGAACCATGCCGCCGGATTGCCTGCCGGGCATAGCTTGAGCAGGAGGGAAAGGAAGGGCAGCGATTTCCGTCGGCCACGCTTAAAAAATTGTCATAGAACCACAGCATACCAGACAGAGCCTTATTGCCCCGGTTAATTTTATTGTTAGCTGTCCGTTGGTGAGTGATGGGCCGGTAAGCAAGCGGATTTGCCGCCTGGAGAGTACCGGGGCAGACGACAAACAGCAGGCAGACAACAGCCGGCAGACAGCGCTTTAGAACTGCCATGTCGTCATAATCCCTGCCACAACGGTTCGGTTGCGGCTATTTACGGTGATTATGGGCTGAATGCGCCGCAAATAGCTGTCGCGCATTTTCCTGTTATAGCGATGAGTCAAACTGACCGAGCTGTAAATAGTACCTGAATACCAACCACCCTCCAGCACCGACATGATTACCCCCAGGGCCGTCTCGTTATTGTCAAAGGATTCGAGGGCCGCGGCCGTAAAGAGGGCGTTGGAGAGAAAGCCAAACAAGGCATCTCGTCCGCGTCCGAGATAGGCATGGCCGGCTCCCGGCAGGACGGCGCTCAACAGACCGGCCGTACGTGGACTTTTGCGCGGCGCGGCCTTCATTTTCCTGATAATGGAGATAATTGAACCGGTATCGCTTTGATAAATACGACTACGCACCTGTTGCAGCCATTGCAGAGCTTCATTGTCGCTTCCGAGACGTAAGTTGAGCCAGGCCAGGCGCAGACGGGCTCTATCGGCCAGCGGCCCGTCGGGGTCGAGTTTAAGCAATTCTTTATAACGACGTTCCGCCTCCTCCGCATTGGAGGCCTTTTCATAGATCCCGCCTATTAACAGCAGAGAGATTGGTATTTTATCTGATTTTGGATAACTGGCACCGAATTCAGCAAAGGCGTGAAGGGCCTGATCGTCCTCGCCATTTTCCTTCAGAGCGTTGGCGTAGTTAAACATCGCCTCGGCCAGCATTGGAAAGCTGCCGGCGGGATGATGCCGGGCAAAGGCGATATAACGGGCATATTCTGTTGCCGCCCTGGCATAGTCGCCGCGAGCCGCCAGTTCCCCGGCCAGGGAATAGACCTCCGGCGGCGCCATTACGTTATTGCCGGCGGGCAGCGCAATGGCTCTGCCTGGCAGGATGAGCATCACGGCAGCCATGACGAGAAGTAAACCAGTTCGCTTGAGTTTGTAATCCATGATCTATGACTTAACAACTAAAGATTCTAAAAAAAACAATCCTCATCTCAGGTACCATATTCACTTACCAGAAAGATACATACATCACAATAAACTTATAATCTTCAACGTCCCCCTTAACTGCCGAATAGTTGAAAAAGAAATTGCTTTGGTGTAATGAAAGTTGATACATTCGTAAAAAGTCCGATTTTAGCAATTTTGTCCTATGTAACCTATTGAAATCATTAGGGCCTAATTTACCGATTTTGACTTTTTACGAGACCATCAAAGTTAGATCAATGAAAAAATACAGCAATGACCCGACTGTGCGTCTCTGTTTATCTGTTGTCTTTTTTGCGAGTTTACTCGTTGATTACTTTTTTTATTTTCCTCCTTCTGTAATGCCAAAACCTATTATTCATCTTACGGACAATGACCGATATTGCAGGCCTTGACTGTGCTTGTTAAGTTGCGACAAAATGGGAATGCACCCCGTCTCTTATAATCCCAATCCAATTATCTCCTTAAAAAAACGATATTTCAATTGACAAGTTTTGTTAAAAAAAGTAATAGGATTTTCATGGGGTTTGGCGGGGCTGGTGTGCAACCGGTTGCTATCATGAACTATATTGTGTAATTGCCTCGGCGAATCACCATAAAAACAGATTGTTAGTTTTGGGTAGTTATTCTGCAGAATGTTGATTGTGGGGGCGATTGTCTGGGCATGAGTAGAAACGTAGTCTCTTTTTTTGATTGCCCCCTATTATATGCAAAACGATTCTTGTCATGGTTAAAGCTTAAGGCACTGAAGAAATATTGTACCGAAGCTGACCTGCGATAAAGGGAGGGTTCGTAATGATTTTGTGTAGTACACAAGTTCGATTGTACCGGTTAGTGCTAGCCATGTTTGTATCGTATGGTTTTTCGGCACTACCTGTTCTGGCTGCTCAAATACTTCCCGGTTCGGCCAACCCTAATCGTATTGAGCAGCGTTTTCGTCCTCAGCATGTTCCAAAGGCCAAGCCGGAGATCATCATTCCCAATATCGCAGCATCGGCGTTGTCAACCGAAACGCTGAAAATCAAGTTTACTCTACAGGCTGTTATTCTCGACGGCAGCACCATTTATAAGCAGGCCGATTTGGCACCGTTTACTGCTAACCTCATCGGCAAGAAAATTTCTCTCTCCCAACTTCTCAATCTGAGTGATATTCTCACGGCTAAGTATCGGCGTGATGGCTATATACTTTCGCAAGTAATCGTACCGCCGCAAAAAGTCACTGGCGGTATAGTTCATATGCGGGCCGTCGAGGGTTATGTCTCCAGCGTGAGTGTCCAAGGTAATGCCCACGATTCTCGCGGTCTGATTGCCAGTATGGCGGCACACATCAAGACTGCCCGGCCGCTTACTGCGAAAGTCTTGGAGCGCTACGTGCTGTTGATACAAGATATCCCCGGCATTTCTGTTCGAACTGTTTTACGTCCGGCGGGAAAACTTTCAGGCGCGGCTGCTCTTGATATTTTGGTGACACATAAAACAGTCACCGGCTATGTTCAGGTTGATGATCGTGGTTCCAGGGCCATCGGCCCTCTTCAGGGCCTGGCAGGGATCAATCTTAACTCTCCGTTTGGACGCGATACCATGACCGGGCTTCAATTCGCAACCGTAAACCCTCCAGAAGAACTGCAATACATCGCACTCCAACACAATGAGATTATTACCTCGGAGGGCATGCGTCTTAAACTCTCGGGAAACTACAGCCATTCCAAACCGAGCGGCGCTCTGAGTGACCTTGATCCACTTGGCAACAGTTTGACCTTGCATGTCAGCCTCGACTATCCGCTGGTTCGCTTGCAGGCTCGCACGTTATGGGTTGGCCTCGGCTTTACCGCTACCAACAATAGCGTAGATCTTCTTGACAGCCAATTCTCCGATGACAAGCTGCGCTACCTCTCCCTCACCGCTAACTATGACTTGGCAGATACACTGTTCGGCGACAGCCGCCCGGCGAGCACCTTGATAAATTGCAAGTTTAGCCAGGGGCTGAATATTCTCGGCGCCACTCGCACCGGTTCGCCAGACTTAAGTGTTGCCAATGGTCACAGCGATTTCACACGCTTTTATATCGATTTGACCCGTAACCAGAGCATCTCTGGCCGCTTTGGTCTGGGTTTTGCGGCAGCGGGGCAGATTGCCGCGAAACCGTTACTTTCATCCATGCGGTTCGGTCTTGGCGGTAGTCGCTTCGGGCGTGGTTATGAGCCCTCGGAGCTCACTGGCGATAATGGTCTTGCTTGTTCCGTAGAGGCCCGTTATAGCCTGCCCACCTGGCGAACCTTATTCATCAATCCACAGTTCTATATTTTTTATGATATTGGTAATGTCTGGAATATTAGCCCTGCAGCCGGCCAGTCACACAGCCAGTCCCTTGCATCGGCGGGGCCGGGTCTACGGTTTAACTTACCTCACAACCTCTCTGTCGACCTTGAACTGGCAAAACCACTAACCCGCGATATTGCTTCTCGCGGCAACCGGAATGTCCGGCTGTTATTCAGTGTTATCTCACGTTTCTAAAAGGGGGAAACTATGACATACTCACCTTTCAATCACAAACCATCCCGTCACCTCTTATGGATGCTGGCGGCGTATTTTTTGGGTGCGGTTGCGTTGAGTTTGACCCCGGTAATCGTTTATGCCAACCCGGAGGGCGGTCAGGTTGTCGCTGGCTCTGCAGTTATCAACCGGCCGAATTCCACCACTGTAGCGATCAGCCAGGCCAGTAACAAAGCCATCATTAACTGGCATTCCTTCAGCATACGTTCCGATGAGAAGACTACATTCATGCAGCCTGATGCCCGATCTATCGCTCTCAATCGTGTTACCGGTGTTGATCCGTCGAAGATTATGGGTACACTCATGGCAAATGGCCGGGTGTGGCTGGTCAATCCCAGCGGCATTGTATTCGGTAAGACTGCCAAGGTGAACGTTGCCGGGCTATTGGCCACCACATTAAATATCAGTAACCGTGATTTTATGGCTGGTAATTACAAATTTCACGCCAACAGCAATACCGGCGCAATGGTGGCAAACGCTGGACATATTACGATTAATGACATAGGTCTTGCCGCTCTGGTGGCCCCGGGAGCGGAGAACTCCGGTGTCATCATGGCCCATCTCGGTAAGATCCAGCTTGCCTCGGCATCCGGGTTCACGATTGATTTGAGCGGTGACGGCACCTTCAATTTTCTACTCGACAAACAAGTTACACGGCAAATTATTGGTGCTGATGGCTCAAGACCATCGGCCGCTGTCACTAATACTGGTCATCTGATTGCCGATGGCGGTACCATACTCCTCACCGCCGACACAGCAAAGTCGATAGTTGACCATGCTATTGACATGCAGGGTTATGTGAATGCCCGCAGTGCGAGTACGCAGAATGGCATCGTCGTACTCAACGGCGGTGCCAACGGCACAGTACAGGTATCGGGGACTATTGACGCCTCAGGCAAAACACTTGGTCAGTCAGGAGGAATAGTCGAAATAACTGGCAAGAAAATCAATCTTACTTCGACTGCCATTGTCAACGTCTCTGGGAACATAGGAGGTGGAACGGCGCTTATAGGCGGCGATCTCCATGGTAACGGAGTAATACGGCACTCCTCTTCAACGACGATTGCCCTTGGTGCTTCAATCAATGTTGATGCAATATCGGCTGGTAATGGGGGCAAGGTGGTAGTGTGGTCGGACAATACCACTGAGGTTCATGGCAGTATTTCTGCCCAAGGAGGCCAAAACAGAGGAGATGGCGGCCTTATCGAGACTTCAGGTCATACTCTCGACATTTCTGGTGCTCACGTTGAGGCCGGCGCATTTAAGGGCAAAGGGGGGATATGGCTGTTGGATCCCACTAATTTGACTATCGACGACCCAGCTGCGGCAGTTATTGATGGGGCGCTAAACTCGGGGACAAATTCGACAATTAGCGCAACCAATAATGTCGACATCACCTCTAACATCACAAAGAGTTCTGGTGATGACGCAACGTTCCTGGTAAATGCCTATTTCATTTACCAACATGAAGGGACAAATTTGACCTCTGGTTCGGGGAAATTGAACGTTGATTATGAGGCGCGCGACAGGATTTGGATAGGGCGTGGACGGAGCGGTGCGACGGCTAATTTTGCTACTAATGGCGGTAACATCACGTTTCACGGGCCGAATTTTGTTGGAATTCATGGGACTATTGACGCAGGCGCAGGAAATATTCTTATTAAGGCGGAAAACAAAGAATCAAGCGGGGTCGACAAAGGGATTTGGCTTTATAAAAATACCTTGCTTTTCGGAAACAAAATATCCACGGTCACAAAAAGTACTCTGCGTAAAGATAAAGGTGTAATTGAAAAACATATTGCTGTATCAAAAACGATTGATGTAACACAACAAATTTCAGAATCGCTTGATATACTTGGGGAAATACGCACTGCATCAGCAAAAATTTCCGATATTGCTGGTACCGATATGAGGAAACTTCCTAAGCAGATTATTTCAAAAAAAATTATCAAAGCTGTTAGGGGGATGATAACCGGGACATCAAAGCATGAGGCAGGGGCTATTTCGAAGGTATTTAAAAAATTTGGCCCATTAATGGAAATAATTTCTCTTGCTGTTGATACCGTTGATATTGCCACAGCCAACAATGCAGGAGCTTTTGCCTCGTCCGTGAATATACTAATGAAAGATGTATCCAGAGCGGCTGGTGGAGAGGCTGGCGGAGAGGCTGGCGGAGCGACTGGTGGTGTTATTGGTACTGTTGTTCCGGGTCTTGGCAATTTTGTCGGTGGTGTTATTGGTGGTGTTATTGGCGGGATTACAGGTGGTTATCTAGCTGGAAAGGCGTATGATAAATGGATTGCCAAGACCGTGGTAGAAGTTTCCGCCGAAATTTATCGCTATCACCAAGCATCGGTTCTCGGTATATAAGGAGATCAGAATGTGTATCAAAAAAAAGAAGAACAAATTAAGAACTGCTTTGGATTTTACTTCTGGGAGTGTTGTGGCGCTTATTGTCGTGTTGTTTATCAATTTTACAATTGCGTCTCCCGTTATGGCGCAGGAGAAAATGTCAGTTTTTGAAGTGATGCGGTTAGGTATGTCGGATAACCCGGCATCAACTGCCGCTGAATATTTGGGCCAATCCGCTAAAAAAAAGTGGGACAATAAGGTCGCAACGGTATTGTCAACTGCAGATATAAAATATTTCTTTGCTTTCTCTGTAATAGAATTTGTAGCTTATTCGAATAATTCTGCGGAAATGATCTATTTTAATCCTTGGATTGACGGAATTCTGCTTGCTGTATGGCATCAGCATAACGAGAAGTGGTTTATTAATGATTTTGCATTCATACGAGGAGAGGCATTGAGAGGGGAAATCGTTAGCGAAAAAAATGCTATTCCTCCATGGCTGAGAATTAGAGGTACGCTTATTGGAAATATGGCCGACTACTTTCACTCTACTAATAACCTACTTCATCGCAGGTCTGGTAATCTAACAAAATTCATGGATAAACAACATGCGGAGGATCGTACTTTATCGCTGATTTCTATCGCTGCCAGGATGTATACACGGACAACATATGCCCATAAATTATTGCAAAATGAAGTTCTACAAAAAAGAATAGTAACAAAGCTTAATGATATCAAGTCAGTGCTTGCGTCAAAGAAAAAAGGTGCAATTAGCTCCATTTTCCCATCCGCAAGTCAATCTGAAATTGACACTCTGGCTCTGCTGCCTAAAGAAGTTTCTCGAACACTGGTTGGCAATTGGTTCATCGGAAAAGATGGACGCATTGTTATTCTTATGTCGTCTTATATCGCACCACGTCTTTTCTTGTATATTGACCTTATAAAAAAAGATATAAATGTCAACGGGGTACTATTAGGAGATTGGGTTACTATTTCAAAGGTGCCGTTAAAGAAAAACAAGAAATAACTAAAGCAAGAAAGAACCAGGCAAGGGACGTTGTGTCCTATGTTGAAAAAGTAATTATGATGGTCTCGTAAAAAGTCAAAATTGGTAAATTCGGCCCTAATGATTTCAATAGGTTACATAGGATAAAATTGCTAAAATCGGACTTTTTACGAATGCATCAATTATTAGGCATCGTAGAAAATCCCGCAGGTGGATGGTAATTTTTTAATTGTTTAGGAAACCGGAGCTGGCAGCCTGGTCAAAAAAGATTTGTTCTTCTCTGGGATTATTATTCGGGCTTTGTTAATTGGCCATGTGAACTTAGTTCTTTGGTTATACGGTCTGCTGAGTTCCAGTCAACAAATTCGGTTGAGTCATGGTTAGATCAGCAATTTCTTTCTTCATCTTCATTCATGAATTTAGGAATTGATTTTTTTCATAATTTTCCATAGGCCTCTCTTTCTTTTCGATTCATATCTCTGGCTGATATAACTCGAATTTTATCATTTCTAAGCGTAAATGCTATAAATAATGACCTGTTTTTATCTGTTTTTCCAAGTGCCAAAAATCTTTTTTTGTTTCGGAATGTTGAGTATCGTCTTTTGTTATTGTTACTCGATTTGAAAAGATGGAATGATGACAGGCAGTTATGGTAGAAGGCAACTTAGGATACAACGTCTTGTTCCTCGCATTTGGTTGCCACCATTTCATGAAAATGTTACGCAAAACTGCGGGGCTTTCAATTGTGGCAAAATTTCGATGATCAAGGCTGTAACCACTCGACGACATTTAGGATTGATGGGGCCTGCCACCACATTCCTCCCTACACCCCTCCGGCCAGACATACTATTTTTTCTGTGTCCAATCGGTCATGACATTGAACTCCTCTTATAGATAAATCTGAATGATAAATCAGCAATTCCCGGCCAAGCGATAACATGTTGATTTGACTGTATAAATAAAAATAGTCTTTCGTAAACTTTTTACTATCTATTAACGATTATCCATAAGCCCAATAAAAAAAATGCATGCTGTAACTATATGAAATAAAAGGGGAAAATAATTTTGACATAGCCAATTTTTTGCTTGACAAAGGCTCAAAAATGGGCCAACGATTTTTCTATGTAAAATCAACTACTTACACAGGAGATCGCCATGAAGTCACGCAAGATTTATCAAATTAAAACCCTAAAACAACCAATCGCAAAACCCAAGAGAACCGTGCGAAAACATCTTAACGCCGACACTTTGATTAAGAACATGAGAAATGATTTTCAGGCCATCCCTGATCATCGTGCCAGTAATTCAAAAATATCACTTGATGACGCTTTGATGTCGGCCTTCGCCATGTTCCAGTTCAAAGATCCATCTTTGCTTGTCTTTGACCAACGCCGTCAAGAAGAGCCCGAAAATTTGCACTCTATTTATGGTATTACCAATATCCCCAGCGACAGTCAAATGCGCGACATTCTTGATCCGCTGGAGATTTCATCTTTACGCGCGCCATTTAAGAGCGCCTTTCGTCAACTCCAGCGTGGCAAGGATTTTGAGAAAATGACCTTTCTCGACGGCCATTACCTGCTTAGTGGTGACGGCACCGGCTTTTATTCCTCGGGAAAGGTGTCTTCCCCGTATTGCATGGGCAAGAAAAGTAAATCCGGTAAAATCACTTATTATCAACAAATGTACGCCGCTTCTTTTGTGCATCCGGATCACAAAGAGGTTGTTCCGGTCTTTCCCGAAATGATCACCAAAAAAGACGGAACTACCAAAAATGATTGCGAACGAAATGCGGCTGGTCGTTTTTATGAAGCCTTCCGCCGTGAGCATCCCCATCTCAAGGTTATTGTAGTTGAGGATGGCCTTAGTAGTAATGGCCCGCATATTCACGATCTGACCCGGCTGAATTTACATTTTATTCTGGGGGCCAAACCTGGAGATCACACATTCCTCTTTAATCAGGTTGATCAGGCGGTGGATCTACACCAAACATCGGAGTTTTCCGATATAGACCCAGGTAATAACGATATAACTCATTATTATCGCTTTGTTAACAACGTACCTCTCAACGCCTCCAATCAGAATCTGTTTGTCAATTTCATAGAGTATTGGGAAGAAAACAGCAAAACCGGTAAGGTAAAAAAGTTTAGCTGGGTGACCGATCTGCCAATAACTAAAGATAACGCGGCTGATATCGTAAGGGCTGGTCGTTCTCGGTGGAAGATAGAGAATGAGACGTTTAACACCCTTAAAAATTCAGGCTACAACCTGGGGCACAATTATGGTCTTGGTAAGAAGAATCTTAGCGCCATTTTTACCATATTGATGATGCTCACATTTCTGATTGATCAAATTCAACAAATGAGCTGCTGGCTTTTTCAGGAGGCATGGCATAAAGCCAAAAGCAAACGCCATTTGTGGGAATGTATGCGTGGATTTTTTAATAATTTTCGCGTAGATTCCATGGAAACTATATACCGTGCCATAGCCTTCGGCTTTGAGCGCCGTGAACTAAGGAATGAATATAAAACGTAAACTTCACCTCGCGCATAACGGCTTCGTATGCCAAAGAGCGTGCCCTGTTAATTTAAGGTTGAGAGGACGGATGGAGTGTTACGCCCGAAGACTGCCATCAATAGGTTAAAATTAACAAAAATTGCCAGAACAGCCCCATCTTGGGCCAAATTCTCCACAGTGGAGACAGTTTCTGTGAAAATTACGGCCACTATGAGACTGGCTGCAGCTCAAAGAGGTCAAACCGGGAATAGCTGATGATAAATGGAGGAAATTTTGAAATGAAAAAGAAAGTTCTTTTAATTCATTTTTTATTGTTTGTTCTTATCTTAAGCAAATCTGTTTTTGCTGCGGTTGTTGACTTGTCACCGCCTTTTGATGCTACTTTTATTCCATATGCCACTACCACTGGTGTATTCATCAAAGGCGTGGCTGGTTTTAATAATAGTGGAAATACAGACACTGGTCAAATTGTTCAATCAAGTATTGCTTCTACCGCCGGGTTCGGTGGTGCAGGCGTACGTGTTTATGACGCAATGACCGGACGCTTTCCTATTTCAGTACCTGGTGAATATACCATTGAGTTTTCAGGGCACATTTCTTGGCGACTTTACTCTGTAGGCGAGACATTAATTGCAGGCTATCAAAAGGGGGTTTACGAGATTAAGATGAAGGCAGGATTACAGGGAGGGCCCATTGTCACTGGCAAGGTTAAATATGCAACAGACCTTAGTCCAAAAAGTTACATAGACAACACAGTAAGTGCCGTAATATCTAACGGGCTCAATTTGGCAGAAAATTATGCTACTGGCGGTTTAAAAACAGGCATAAAGATTGCATGGGCCATACAAAAACTTCAGGATGTTCAGCCTTTGAAGCCCGTCGGCGATAATATTCCATTTAAAATCAGCGTACCGGTTTCGCTGGATGCAGCAGGAACCTACCCATGGTGGTTTGAACTACGTTCAGATACGATTGCGGGTGCGGTTGGTATTTCCGGTATGTTCGCCGCATCAATTGTAAATTGTTCTCTTGAGTCAATAAAAATAACTCCTGGTGCAAATATTCATAAAATAACATCATCTGCAGGTGCCAACGGAACTATTTCACCTGAAGGTAATAATTATGTCGAGCAAGGTGGCACCATAGTGTTTAATGCATCGCCAAATACAGGGTACGAGGTTGATCAATGGAAAAAGAATGATTCGCCAATCCAAAATGGAGAAAATACCTATTCACTATCGAATGTGCAAGAAGATGCAAACATTGTTGTAACTTTTAAATCTAAAACACCACTTGGCAGTGAAACTGTAACCTTAACCGGAAGCGCGGATACTACTTTATCAGACAGTAATCCAACTTCTAACTATGGCAATATGGCTATAATCGGGGTACAGAGTGATAATACTAATTTGTATGGACTGGTCAAATTTAACCTCGGCTCTATACCGCATGGGAGTGAAGTGCATGATGTGGAATTGAAGCTTTACTGTTCATACGCAGCAGGTACGCCGCAACAGATATATATTATAAATAGTGGATCTTCATGGTCAGAATCAGCCGTAACCTGGAATACTAAACCGACATTTGGGAGTGGATATCATTTCTTCTATTCTGTTTCCGATATCGGATATCAGAATATAAAAAATTCTGAATTGACCGATTTCGTACGAGATTGGGCAAATGGAACAGTAAATAATTACGGCATTTATATAGTCGGTGGCAATATCGGAGATAGTTTTTCTTTTGCATCTTCAGAAGATTCAAATTCTTCAAAACGTCCAAAATTGATTGTCAATTATACAAAACCTGATCCTCCAGATCTCATTATTACTGATCTACATCCTGACCCCAGGCCTTTATACGATCAATTCACGGTTGGCCAGAATATAGATTGGCATGTTACGGTAAAAAATAATGGTGCCGGCCAGGCAGATTCGAGTAGTGTTGGTTATTATCTTGGTACATCACCAACCGATTATAGTAATCGCATTGCTACAGGTTCAATACGGGCTCTTAATAAAGGTTACTCCGGTTCAAATTATGGTTCCATTTCGTTTAACAAAGGTGACATTGGGCAAAGATTTTTAATTTGTAAAGCAGATTATCATAACACTATCAAAGAGAGCAGTGAAAACAATAACACCAGAGTTTATGGGCCATTTAATGTTGAACTGCCAAAGGTCGCCACCCCGGTCATTTCCCCCGGTGGCGGTACATTTACAGGCTCTGCACAAGTAAAGCTGTCTTGCTCCACATCAGGAGCAACGATTCGATATACCACTGATGGCACGACCCCCACTTCCACTTCAGCAAAGTACACTGAAGTTCTTACAGTAAGCCATTCAAGTACAATAAAAGCGCGTGGTTTTGAGAATGGTTACACTGACAGTAATGTTGCCTCGGCAAATTTTACAATTTCACAAGTCCTTGGCGCTGTTTCTGTGGACGTAACACCAAACACCGCATCATGGACTATTGCCGGGCCTTCGAATTTTGAAGGAAATGGGCGGATATACACCGGTAACCACACATTTACGAATGCGCCTCTCGGCTCTTACGCCTGGGCAGGACAGGATATCGCCGGATATAATAATCCATCAGCCGAGACATTGTCTCTTGCGCCTGGCGGGACAGTGGCATTCAACAAAATCTGGACTTTGCCGCAATCTCATGCTGCTCTGAATGTAGCCCTTAAGGCTAACGGCGGCACCGCAACTGCCGGCTCGGTTGGGACATATTTGGGGACTTCGCATCCGGCGTCATATGCTGATGACGGTAATGAGGCTACGGCTTGGTGTAACTTGGGGTTGATGCCGGATTGGCTGAAAATAAAGTTCGATCATGTCTATCTTATCAAGGAAGTAGGAGTCGTGTGGGGAGTCGGGAGCCACAATCAGATCTACTCGATTTCGTTGTCTGAAGATGGCAAAAACTGGCAGGTTGTAGTACCGTCACGTGCCTCGGCCACTGATGCAGGCAATAACGGTGGTTATCACGGGAATACTGCAATCTCACGGGAGCGGTTCCCGATTGTTCCGACTCTTGCCCGCTTTATCAGGATTAATGTGACAAATACGTCTGCACCTGCAACTCATATATTCAAGGCAATTGTTTCTGAACTACAGGCATTTTCAAAAAAGACCGTGCTAACAGCTGGTTGGAAACATTTGCGTTATGATTTGTCTGGATCGGCCTGTACCTTGGAACATACTACGGCGACGACAAAAAAAGATCTTGCCCCGCTGTTTAATATTACCGGGGTAGGGCCAAATGTGCTGACTGGTGATGTTGATGGTGACGGCATAGTAGATATTGTAACTACGGCTGGTAACGAATTACGGATATATCGTGGAAACGGAACATTGAAACAATCAATTCCCTTGTCAAGGAAGTGTTTTGTAACAGTCTTGCAAGACTTTGACGGAGATGGCGTGTTGGATATTGGTCTGGGTAGCAGCGGGCCTGGATTTGCGGCATATATCTACAAGGGCGACGGGACATTACTGAAAACTTTTAAAGGGCAACATGCCGGTGGCTCCGATGTATCAATCTCGCTGCTCGGAATGTCAAAAGGCAAGGTGTTAATGAGTTATGATGCAGGATACGCGCAGACACCCCGCGGATTTGCATCTTTTGATTACGCAACAAGTGTTGAGGATTGGTATTATCAGGTCGGGCCGGCGGGCGGTGAAAATAGTGTGGCCGATATCGATGGCAACGGCTTGCTGGATATCACCAGAACATCGAGCACTGTGAATAATGGCGCATCTGGTAATGGAACTACGGATAGTGATATGTACCTCGTCGTGGTGGATGAAACGGGGCACATGAAAATTTCCCGGAAATATCCCAGTCCGAGCAGTGGGAGCGTGAGCCATCTTTTTGTAGATTTTAAAGGTAGCGGATCATGGGGGATTCTTGGCTTCGAAGGCCATGATCCCACCAATTATCCGGGTCGTGCCAGAATCCATTTATATTCCAATTCCGGTTCTAACGAACATATCTTTGATGGGCCAGACAATAACAGCTGGGCTTATGCGGTAGGAGATCTTGATGGTGATGGAATTAAAGAAGTTGTAGCCAGTACAGATCAGACAGATACAACAACATACGTGTTGAATGCGACTTTGAGTAAAATACGGGGCAAAAAGATTCCTGGCCAAGTAAAATTGCTTTGTGATTTAACTGGAAACGGTAATTTGGATATAGTATTGCTTAGTAATTCAGGGCAACTGCGGGTTTTGGATAAGAATCTTAATGAGATTGCCACCGCTCAAGTAGGTAATCGGAATGGAATGGTGATTGCCTCCGATATCAACGGGGACGGCAGAGTAGACCTTCTGTGTCTGACGAATAAGTTGTATGTCTTATCCTTTGAAGCTTCAAAAATTTTAGGGGATGTGAATGGTGATGGAATTGTTAATTTAGCAGATGCAACACTCGCCATGCGGGTCACAGCTGGATTTAATGATGCTGCTGTTAATTTAAACGCGGACGTAAATGGCGATGGGAAGATAGGAATTGAAGAGGTGATCTATATCCTTAAGAATATTGCGGGGGTGAAATAGCACAGCCACTCAGTCTCATAGTGCTTCGGGGGAGCAGGCTCATGAGTCAGACAGGCATGATATCGCCGTTTTAGTTTACTGTTGGGTTTCGCAAAAACGGCTCAAATCCCCAGCAATATTTTTAATAATGATTTTTTCAAGCCTGACGAGATCATAAAGTCCGTAATTCAAGGTCGTATTGATTGCCGCCATGAACGATTGCTGCGGATAAGTGCGCTGTAGATTCAACAAGGTCGTTATACACTGTATTTTCTGTCTCATACCAACACCTTTTGCCTTACTTCTCTTTTTTCAGCTGTTCTTCCAGTTGTTCCAACTCTCTCATATCATTAAGGTCAGCTTGCTCTGCATCGTAAATTTTCCGTTTTTGATCAAAGAGCTGATAAAATTCCCTCACCTTTTTCTCCATCGCTGCATTGCTGATTTCCCCTTTACCCGCAAGGAGAGGTTTCTCATTGAACTCAAGGATTCTATCCACATTATCACGCCAGAAATCCATGGTGATGTCAGTCCTGTTTTTTACCCGCAACTCAGCTGTTTCCAGAAAGATGACAACTAAACGGTTCAACGTGTCAATCTCGTCATGATCCAGATAGTTTTTAGCGATAAAAATATCCTGCTTTCTGACGATCTGGCCTTTCCAGGATTTAAGCGCCATATTGGGCGCATTGGCATCAGCCCTGCTCATCACAATTTCAGCAGCGGTTTTCCCGGTTGCAGCAAAAAGCAGCTTGTTCTGGGCTTCAGCAAAAAACATCTGGGTTGCTTTATCCGTTTTGTCGTAATCACTGCATAAGGAAAACAGATCACGAATTTTTTGATAAAACCGCTTTTCAGAAGCCCTGATTCCCCGAATTCGTTCCAGGAATTCATCAAAATAATCAGGTCTGCCATCAGGGTTTTTCAGACGTTTATCGTCCATGACAAACCCTTTGGTTATGTATTCTTTCAGGTTCTGGTTTGCCCAAATCCTGAACTGGGTTCCTCTCTTACTCCGTACCCTGAAACCGATGGCAAGAATCATGGTAAGGGAGTAAAAGGTGACATTATATTTTTTCCCATCAGCGGCAGTTGTTAAGTAATTCTTAACAACTGATTTTTCGCCTAATTCCCCTTCTTTCAATATGTTAGCGATGTGCATACTGATATTTGCCACCGAGGTGGCAAAAAGTTCCGCCAGTTGATTCTGGTTCATCCACACCATGCCGTCTTTGGCATATAAATCCACCGACACTTTACCGTCAGCTGTATTGTAAATAATGATATTTGTTTTGTTATTTTTCATAATCAACATACTGCTAATTAGCAAAGGGCAAATAGCAAATAGGGGACAGACCACGTTTTCTTTGGAATTGTTGCCTTTTGCAACCCAAGGTGTACACTCGCATGGCAATCATTTACAAGTTTGTATGACCCTGTTAGCTATATTTTTGAATCAAAATATCTGCGGGGATACCAACCATCATGTAGTTTTCTCATCATAGAGATGGTCAGGGGCCTAACTCGGTTCAGGATTTCAGCTACTCTGCCTCTTTTACCAATAAATGGTTCAAGGTCTTTCCTGCTTAAATTCCGCTGTTCCATAATAAATTCTATGTAAGATATGGGGTCAGGAGCAGGAACCGCGAAGGAATAGGGGACGGAGTTAGTTTAATAGTTTAATTGACATGGATTTGTTTTATCTGTAACATACGGTCATGCAGAGGCATAAACGTATCAATGCGCCAAGCCAACAGTCTTTCACAAAGGATAGGTCTTATTTAGGTTATATTTGTTTTCGTGTTTTTTATGGTAGAAAGTTCCTTTATCACTCATGCAGCAAGGCCTGATATAACAACCAATTCTTTGATCTTAAGTCCCATCAAGATGACCTGCTGCCAAAACTTGGAAAGGTAATATTTGTAGGTATGGCCATTTTTTTTTGATCAGTCCATGAACGTGAAGTCGCTTCAGTATGCGTGATACCTGGCCTGAATTCTTGTCCGTCAGGTATTGCCGAATATTTTTGTTTTGAAATCCACTGACGTTGAATTCGCCTCTGGATATTATTTCGAACAGTTTTTGGTCGTCATTGGAGAAGAAATTGAATCCCTTGTAGGAACCGTTCATTTTTGACGATACTTTTGGAAAGTTTGTTTACCTTCTCCACCCCTGCGGTCATATCATCTATTGCTGAAATATTACAGGCCAATATTTAAAATCTTAGCATGTGACGCATTATCAAGGCTGACCGTGCCTTTCGTACCGGCAGGCGGCCACTCCATTTTGCTGTAGTCACCATCGGTATCAACCTGTAGGTGGTATGTGCCTGAAACGGGCAGATTGTCAATTCTGTAGGTATATTCTCCATTGTTATCACGGGGAACAACCGCCGTTACATAATGCCCCTGAGCGTCGTAAACAAAGATGATAGCATTCTCCCGGCCGGGGCCGCTGACGGTACCGCTGATAATGCCCGGGGCCTTGCTTACGTGTAGATTGCTCACGGTGTCAGAGGAGAGAGTAACATTGCCCGTGTAATCGCCGGCCGGAGAATGCACCTCAATACGGTATGCGCCGGCCGGTAAACCGTTGATCAGGTAGTGGCCGTCGGCACGGCTGGTGGCGCCGCCGCCAATATGTTTCTCCGCATCCCAGGCGCTTACATAAACTCCGGAAAGATTATTACTGCCATCATCCAGCACCCCGCTTATGGTGTAGCCATGAGCCAGGGTAACAGCAGGAATAGTCATGTCGCTATTGACGTTGAATGTTCCCGCTGTTCCCAAACCATTGGCCCAAGATGCGCCGTCGTAGAACTTATCGCTATAGCCCACAGCCGTTACCATAAGATGATAATTGCCGGACGGCAGACCGGGGATGGTGTAGGGGCCGTTTCCATTGCGCACGACGCTGCCCCAGCCACCTTGGTTATTCCAGGCTGTAATGCTGGCAACGAGTTCGTTATTGGCAGCAAGACCACTAATTTCACCCGTTAGAGTAAAGGTGTTAAGAGCTCTTAAATCCATATCGATACCGGTGATAACCTGACCGGGATTCAGCTTGAAGGCATTATCTGCCGCTGTTGTCGAATCATGTGCGACATGACTGCTTTGGCCGGCATCATAAAAATAAACGGTATTACCAACGTGAACACTCAAGATTAAATCATTGGCCGCTGGCAGACCGGGGATAAGATAATTAACAGCCACCCCTTTCTTTATCCCGCGCAGATCCTGGGTCGCGCAAATATCGTGACTGGCGCTGCAGGCCATAATCTGTAGATGGCCAACATTGTTTGGAGCAATGATGGAGCCGATTATTGCCCCGCCCGTGGTCAGGGTAAAATCCTGATTCGGTTGATCCTGAGTAGTAATGTCCACGGTAAGGGGCTTGGGATCAAGATAATTTCGGGCATGCACTCCCACTTGGTAATCGGCTGCCGGCGGCAGATCTGCGAAGGTATAGGTGCCTGGCAGAGTAACACCGGTACTGGCGTAATTGCCGGTGCTGGGCGACCAGGCATAGACCACTGCGTAATCACCGCTTCCTATCCCCGTAACCCGGCCGCTGATGGCATGGCCCTGCGGCATAGTTAGCTTGATGTCTGGGATATCAGCGTTGGTTAGATTAAGCGGCACGGCATTCTGGTAGGTAGTAAGACCTTGCGTTTTACCGCCGTAATATCCGCCACCGCCGCCGATTATTTTTAGTCCAACAATATAATCAGGCCGGGGCGGCAGTCCCTTTATGTTATAGGCGACATTTTGTTCACCTTGACTTATAACCAAGGTTGCGTTGCCGTTGTGATAGGCGGGTGACCAGGCCGAAACTACGGCAATCTCACCGACTGTAAGGCCGCTGATGCTGCCCTTTATACTGTATCCCGTACCCATATCAACCGTAATTGCATTATCAGTGCTCATTTGCAGCTTAATTGCCTGCGACAGGCTGCCGGGATGCATGTTATCACCCTGATAATAGCCATATAGATAGGATGTACCAGCCACGGGGCTGATATAAACGGTATAATCACCGTCGGTCAGGAGATTATTGAGAACAGCGTCTACGCTGCTGCCGGATGCCGTTACGGTTTGCGTACTCATTGTTCCGAGGATTTTCGACCAGGCCCTGATCTCAATTTTATCGCCGCTGACCACCCCGGTCATATGTACGGTGAGAGTTTTACCGGCAGTAAGGCTAAAGTCGGCTTGCAGATCTGACTCACTGAGGTCAAGCAAAGCAGCCTGAGAGACACTGGTGAGACCACCCTTGCCGTCATAATAGCCGCCTGGATAATCAGCGGAGTTAATAAACAGGGTGTAATCAGGGGCTGGAGGTAGATTGGTGATACTGTAATTAAGAGATGAGCCATTTCCAGTTATCTTTGCAAAGCCATAGAACCCGCTATTCTCAGAATAGGCATAGACAGAAATTGATTTATTTTTGGCCAGACCGCCGATGGAGCCGAAAATCTTATATGTAGTCCTGGTGACATGGATAATTGTGGATCGTGAGGCAATCTCCCCGCTTACGGTCTTAACCTTAAGGGTAAGCAGATAATCTCCCGAATGGCTGTATGTATGATTAACCTTAGGGCCGGAGGCCGTGGTATTGTCGCCGAAATCCCATTCATAGGAGACGATACCGCCATCGGTGCTGGTGATTTTGGCGGCTGAAAAAGACAGGGAGCCCTTAGCCTGGGGGCTGTCAGGCAGAACAATCGGCTTGAAATCAACCATTTGGCTTCGGGCAGGATTATTTGGATAGTGGTCGCAGACATCACCTTTGCCGTCTTTATCACTGTCTATCTGTAGCGGATTGTATGTGTGCGGACAATTATCAACCCCATCGGCAATGCCGTCGGCATCAATATCTTTTATGTTTTTGATGACTTTTATTGAACCATTGCTGATGGCGGGAGTATAGGCAGGATAGGCGTCGGCCGGATTTGTTTTACCCGGCAGATAACCGACCAGCATCGGAATAGATTCACCGGTGGCTTTGTAACCGGCATTAACGTCGTTAAGCACAGTATTGACAATACCAATGGGATAAGTACCCTCCGGTGCCGATGACACTACTGAAAAATGCAGCACAAAGAGATTGGCCGGGGTACCGGACGTTACATGGACAGCGGCTATCATGGTCTTGCCGGCCTGAGCGCCGCCAAGGTTGTGAAACAACAGCGGCTGATTGTATTGTTTCCCATTAATACTTACGCTGGATGCCGGCATGGGATCAGGCGCTGGCTTAAGAGAACTCCACTGTTTGGCAAAGGTGCCAAAAAAGCTGGAGTCAACTCCGGTAAGGGTCAAATAAGCGGGATTATAGGTGATGGTAAAAGCAGCCCCGGCGATCTGCTCCTGAGCATATCCGCTGACGGTAATATTGACATCTACCGCTGCACCTGGAGAGGCGCTGACCTTATCAAGGTGGAGGGTAAGGGCCGAGACCCCTTCGGCCATCAGGAACAGCATTGATAGTGTAAACACAAAAGCTGATATCAACTTTGATATTTTCATATTACCGCCCTTTGCCGAAATTTTAGACATTACACCGTATATTTACAAAAAAATACTACTATTGGCATTATTCATCAAGTGGTAATAATGCCAGTTGCTGGCATATAAAATATTTGTAGAATGGCAGGATATAGAGATATTACAAGAACTTTAGACTCAGGGCCTGGGATAAGACATTATTGTGATTTTCAGGATGCTTGCCTATTTATCTCAGGTAAGAGGGGGTATCTCTTCCTTGCGCTTTCTATCTTCCCATTAATGAATCAGACGGTTCATCTCAAATACTGGCAGCATCACCGCCACTACTACATAGGCCACCACCGCCCCCATCACCATGACAATCATGGGCTCCACAAAGGTCATAGATCTTTCAATGAAGCGGCGGCAATGGCCATCGTATTGCACCGCTATTCGGGCCAGCATCTGTTCCAGAGTACCGGTATCCTCCCCGGACTGAATCATCCGCACGGCAATTTCATCCACCAGGCCGCTATTTTTAAGAGGTTCAGCGAGGGACGTTCCCTGTCCCACCGCCCGGGCCACATCGCGCATTCGCTGAGCCGCCAGCCGCCAGCCGATTGTTCTGGAAGCCGCCATTATGCTTTCAATAATCGGCACCCCGCTGACTAATAACAACTGCAGGGTCTGACAGAAACGCAGGGTTATCAAGCGCCTGAAAAATGTACCGAGAAGCGGCAGTGAAAGTAGAAACTTTTCAAATTTTAAGCCGCCAGCTTCGGTTCGCAGCCAATAGATGCCGGCAGAGGCAAGGAGAAGTATAATAAGTACGAATAAAATTCCCCAGTGGGCAAAAAATGAGCTCAGTGCCAGAAGAGAGCGGGTGACAAGGGGCAGGGCCTGTTTGCTGTCGGCAAAAACAACAATAATCTTTGGCACCACTACCGACAATAAAAAGATAAGGACAAAAAAACCGGCAGTCATCATTACCATGGGGTAGATCATGGCGCTGAGCAGACGGCTTTTAATCTCCTGTTGGCGTTCAAGCATCTCGGCAAGGCGGTTTAGCACTTTTTCCAGGGAGCCGCTCGCCTCTCCAGCCTGTACCAGATTGCGGTAAAACTCCGGGTATACGGCGGGATATTCCCCCATGGCATCAGACAGCGAACGGCCTTCTACCACGGCACTTTGCAACTCAACGATAATTCCGCGCGCGGTTGGACTGCCGACTTGTTTTTCTACACAGCGCAGAGAGTCAACGAGAGTAAAACCAGCCTCTTGTAAATTGCCGAGCTGCCGGGTAAAAAGAATGAGTTCAGTAATATTTTGCTGTGGTTGACGATGAAAGAGGATGTTAAGGTGTTTACCTCGTTCTGCCGTCCGCAGTTTGACGCCGCGCTGAATATTAATGGGGAATATTCCCCGGCTCTTTAAAATACGGCGAGCCTCCCTTTCCGACTCGGCATCAACGGATCCTTGAGTCTTTTTACTGTTTGCCGACCGCAGACCGATATACTTAAAGACTGCCATTATTCAGCCTCATTATATTCCTGAGTTACCCTCAGCGTTTCCTCTAAGCTGGTAATTCCTGCCCTGGTCTTGGCAAGTCCGGCCTCACGCAATAATTTCATACCTTCCAGGCAGGCCTGCTTTTTGATCTTTACCTCCGGGGCACGTTGTTCAATTAAAACCCGGATGGAACTACTGATGGACAGCATTTCAAAAATAGCGGTACGTCCCCGATAGCCGCTCTGCATGCAGTGTTTACAACCGACGGCCCGGTATAATCGCTGCTCGGCCTCTCCATTTTCTATCTCGTGCAGACCTATACGACGCATGGTCTCAAGCGAGGGGGTATAAGGCTCTTTGCAATGCGGACAGAGTTTACGCACCAGGCGCTGGGCAATCACCGCCTCTAATGATGAGCCGATCAGAAAGGGTTCAATCGCCATGTCGATGAGGCGGATAATGGAACCAACGCTGTCGTTGGTATGAAGGGTGGAAAAGACGAGATGGCCGGTTAAACTGGCCTGAATGGCAATTTCTGCTGTCTCTTGGTCACGAATCTCACCGATCATAATGATATCTGGATCCTGGCGCAGGATGGAGCGCAGGGCGTTGGCAAAGTTCAAACCAATCTTGGGGTTTACCTGAATCTGGCCTACGCCGGACAACGAATATTCTATGGGATCTTCAACCGTGATAATATTTTTATCCGGGGTATTGATAGAGGTTAAGGCGGCGTACAGAGTTGTACTCTTGCCGCTGCCCGTGGGGCCGGTAACCAGAATAATACCGTGATTGCGGGATAAACGTGTTTGCAGCCATTGGCTCTGCTGATTTGACAACCCCAGCTCATTGAATCCGGCAAGATGGCCGTCCTGACGCAGGAGGCGCATGACAATACGTTCACCGTGCGAAATTGGCAGCACGGAAATTCGTACATCCAGCTCACGTTCTCCTACCTGCACCCGCATTCCGCCGTCCTGGGGCAGCCTTTTTTCGGCGATATTCAATCCTGCCATTACCTTGATTCTTGACATCAAGGGAGCCTGCACCGGCTTGGGGGGGCGCAGAATAGTATGGAGAATACCATCAACCCTGAAACGCACCACAATATCCCGTTCAAAGGGCTCGATATGAATATCAGAGGCCTGTTCCCGTACCGCCTCAACGATTATTGAATTAACCAGTTGAATAATGGGCGCGTCGTCTTCCGACTCCAGAAGATCATCCCGCTCGACAATTTCATTGACTAAAGAAGAGAGGGGCAGATCTTCAATTATCTGCTCCGCCTCCTGGGCTGATTGACCGGTATCAAAGACCCGCTGCACAATGGCAACGAACTGCTCCTCTTCCACGGTCAACGGCTGGATGACGGCGGTATCGTTCATTCTTATCTCATCCAGAGCAAAGAGGTCGCTATTATTGGTGAGCAGAATTTCCAGGCGTCCCTCCACACGCCGCAGGGGCAGGATTCGGCATCTTTTTACAATGCCGAATGGCAGGCTGTGAGCGACTTCAGGGTCAAGCCGCTGTAATATGGAGTCAATCATATTATGGTTTTACCACCTTTCCTGGTTTGGCCGTCGATTTTTCGGGTGTAGAGGAATAGCCTGAATATTGCAGCTGGCCGGACAGTTGGCCGGCCTTGAATTCTGGGAGAAAGGCAGAACCGTTCCGGGGCCGGTTCTGCCAGTCGCGTTTAAATTTTTTAAATTTCTTATTGCTGATATCCAACAGGTCGCCATAACTGTTAATAATGATTGGTTGCAGAAACACCATCATGTTACGTTTGTCGTCAGTGCGTTTGGTATGTTGAAAAAGTTCTTTCAGGCCGGTTATGCTGCCCAGACATGGCACCCGGTCAACGGTATTAGACCCCTCGGAACTGATAAGGCCGCCTAAGACCACCATATGGCCGTTATCAAGCACCACGCTGGTTCGAATCGACCTCTTATTGGTCACTACCTCGGTCTGACCAGCACCGATGGTAATAGACGGGGCCAGGCTGGAGTATTCCTGATAGACCTTGAGGGCCACCCTGCCGTCTTCGAGAATCTGTGGCGTTACCTGTAATTTAAGCCCCACATCCTGCCGCTGGATGGTAGTAATGGTATTGGTACCGGTATTGGTGCCGGTGCTGAAAGGGACATTCTTACCAACCATTATTTCCGCCTCCTCGTTATCCATAACCAGAATATTGGGAGTTGCCAGAATGTTAGTATCACTGTCAGAACGCATGGCCTTAATCAGGGCACCGAGATTGAGGAACTCGGCACCGCCGTATTTAATAGTACCCTTCACCATCCCGATCATCAGTCCATTGCCGGCCTGGGACAGGGGATTTATATCCGGATTTAAAATCGTGGCCTTGTTGATAGTACCGAAATCAGTGCCGCCGATGGCGGTGAAAGAACTATTGCTGAGTGCCTGGGGACTACGCCACTCAACGCCTAATTCCGCCGACTTTGAGGCCGAAACTTCCACCACCAGAGCCTCTATATCAACCTGCATCCGCCGGAGATCAAGACCCTGAATAATGGGCAGGATGACCTCGTAATCTTTCGGGGTAGCGGAGATGACCAGGGTGTTGCTTGCTTCATCTGCCACCACGGTAATTTCCCGCAGAAAGGAAAGAGATTTCTGCCCCGGCGTACCTTTTTCCTTGTTGATCAATTCAGTCAACACCTTGGCGATGTCCTTGGCCTTGCGGTTCCGGGGATAATATAGATGAACATTAGCCTTATCCGGCGCTCTGGGTTTGTCAAGACGCATCACTAACTCTTTGACATTGGCCAATTGCGCCGGCGGGCTTAAAACAAGGAGAGAGTTGGTGCGCAGGTCAGTGAAGACCTTGACTCCGGGTATGCCCTTGGGAAGGCGGCTGTTAAAATCGGCATACACGGAGTTGATAATCTTTTCCACCTGAACTGCGTCGGCGTATTTAAGAACTGTCATGTACCAGTCACGCAGGGTTCGCGGCTGATCCAGATTTTTAATAATAGTCAGCAGTTTACGCACAGTGGCGGCGTTGTCTATTATGATCAGGGCGTTGGTGGGTATATAGGCGGAGAGACTGCCCCAGCTGTGAAGCAGCGGCTTTAAAAGGGGCAGAAGGCTGTTGGCACCGGCGTTATGGAGATAGAGCAGACGGCAGACGATATCATCCAGTCCTGTCGGCATTGCATTTACCAGTCTGGCGTTACCGACTACGATACGTTTTTGGGCTATAATCCGGTAGACATTGCCGCTCTTGACAACGGTATAATGATGAACGGCAAGGATGGCCTCGAATATCCTGTAGGCCTCCGCCTTGCTTAAGGGGCGGGGGGTAATCACCGTGACCTTGCCCTTGATGCCCTCGGGGACAACAAAATTTTTACCGGTCATCTCGGCGGCGAAACGGATTACCTGATTAAGGTCAACATTCTGAAAATCCATGGTGATGGGGGAATCGGCCTTCTTGCTCCCGATGCCGGCGGCCATGGAAGGCAGGCAGATTAAGAGGATAAAAAGCAGAGCAATGGTCGAGTATTTACGGGGCAGCGTAGTCATGTTTATTTAAATGATAATCTTATCCGGCGCGGAACGCCGCCCCGGAGCAGATCTATGTCAATACTTGATAGTTTGTCAATATTACGCAGCATTTTAGCAACGGCACCGGAATGTTCAACCGCAATACCATTAATTTTTTGAATTACGTCACCACTGACAATACCGAATTCCTTGAATTTGTCATTGTCGGGGAGAAATTTAAGCTGATATCCCTCTGTCTTGCTGCCGTTATAATAGGGAATTATATTAACCCCGCGCAGGGCGTTAAGCCCTTGTGCCATTAGATTCTGGAGGCGGGCGGCAGGGACATTAAGGCCGATTTGCGGGCCTCTAAACTGGTTTTCGGCCAGAGAAACTCCGGTTTGTCCGGCGCTGATCCGCTTTGCGAGATTCAGAGCCATAGAGAGAACCTCGATTTTACCATGCCGTTTAAAATAAACAGCCTGGCGCTCAATATGATCCAGTACTGCCCCCTCCACCTTGTCTCCGGCTTGCAGGACAAGTTGCTTCCGATTCTTGCGTTGTTGGAGAACAGCCCAATTACCACCGGGCAGAATAAATGTGCCGATGAGCTTGAGTTCCAGGGTAGAGGGTACCGCCTTGAGCGCTTTAGTCCTTGCCGGCGATGCTGCCGTTGGTACCCTTTCCCAGGGATCAAAACTCTTGAGACTCTTTAGAACAACTTTGGTTAGAGGCCAATGCTGCTTTGTGGAGACGACTGAGGCAGACGACCTTGTATTAACCGGAGATATTATTGCCGACGGGGAGTAAAATAACCAAAATTCCCGGCCGGCAAATAAACCCAAAAGGATGATTATGAGCCAGAAAGAAAAAGCGGCTGCGGCCCTGTTTATTTTCTGGGTGTCTCGCATAACAACGGAAAAATTAATGGCGTCCATATATCCCTTGCCAGGTGACAAAAAGGCTTAATGATATTGCTCTTGTGTCAGATGGTAAATGTCGTCCCTCTTTCTTACAGCACACAAAACTTGCTCCAAGGAGACGACATTTAGCCTAACACCGGGGCTTATCAGACTTCTCTTTCACAATTAAAGCAATAAA
>CAZZJP010000004.1:0-30078 GCA_964654555.1 uncultured Desulfobulbia bacterium | reverse complement strand
GACGCATTGTCTTGGCAATAACGCATAAAATCATAGACGTCCCTAATATTATGCCTCACGACTTTTTTTTATGGGATAACCGTTATTTTCTCTTACTCCAGCTGTCCCGCAGACTTACCGTTCGATTAAAAACCGGTTGTCCTGGTTTATGATCCTGGGGATCCGTATAAAAATATCCCTGGCGCTCAAACTGATAATGTTTCCCGGCTGCCGTCTGCCCCAAAGAGGGCTCAAGGACACAATTCTTAAGAACCTCGAGGGAATCTAAATTCAGGTGGGACTTAAAATCATCCGCTCCGCTCTCCGGGTCTTCCACTGCGAAGAGACGGTCATACAGCCGTACTTGAGCTTTGACCCCGTGGCGGGCTGATACCCAGTGGATGGTACCTTTGACCTTGCGGCCGTCAGGGGCGGTACCGCCGCGGCTGGCCGGGTCATAGGTGCAATGTACCTCCAACTCCCCGGTCGCCTCGTTCTTCTCAAGCCCTATGCAGGTGACTAGATAAGCGAAGCGCAGACGCACCTCACGACCTGGAGTGAGCCTGAAAAATTTTCTGGGCGCTTCGGCCATGAAATCACCTTCTTCAATGTATAGTTCACGGCAGAAAGGTACCCTTCTCTTTCCCATCTCCGGCTTCTTGGGATGATTCATGGCCTCAAGCTCTTCTTCCTTCTCTTCGGGGTAATTGTCAATAATTAGTTTAAGCGGTCTTAATATCCCCAGGGCTCTGGGGGCCGAGTCGTTTAATTCCTCCCGCATGCAGTTTTCAAGAACCCCCATATCAATGCGGCTGTCCTTCTTGCTGATGCCGATCATGGCGCAAAAGGCGCGGATTGCGCCCGGCGGACAGCCCCGCCGCCGGAGTCCGGAGATGGTGAGCATCCGCGGATCATCCCAGCCCTCCACCATTTGCTCCTCCACCAGCTGCAGGAGTTTGCGTTTACTCATTACCGTATAGGTAAGATTAAGCCGGGAAAACTCAATTTGCCGGGGGCGGTGTCTGGTCTGCAGTTTTTCTAAAAACCAGTTATAGAGGGGGCGGTGATCCTGAAATTCCAGGGTGCAGAGTGAGTGGGTAATACCCTCGATAGCATCGGAGAGGCAATGAGCAAAGTCGTACATGGGATAGATGCACCATTTATTGCCCGTTCTATGATGGCTGGATTTTTTGATCCGGTAGATGGCGGGATCACGCATATTGAGGTTGGGCGAGGTCATATCTATTTTGGCCCGCAGGACGTGGCTGCCTTCACTGAATTCTCCGTCCCGCATGCGGCGGAAGAGATCGAGATTCTCCGCAATTGAACGACCGCGATAGGGACTGTCACGCCCAGGTTCAGTGAGGGTGCCGCGGTATTGGCGGATTTCATCGGCGCTTAAATCGCAGATATAGGCCAGCTCAAGTTTGATTAACTGCTCGGCGTATTCATAGAAACGCTCGAAATAATCAGAGGCGTAAAAGAGCTTGTCATCCCAGGCAAACCCCAGCCATTTAACGTCCTCCATGATGGAGTCGGCATACTCCGCTTCTTCTTTGGCGGGATTGGTATCATCAAAACGCAGGTGGCAGATACCATGCTGATTCTCGGAAGCCACTCCAAAATTAAGGCAGATGGATTTGGCATGGCCAATATGAAGATAACCGTTGGGTTCCGGCGGGAATCTCGTTACCACCCGGCCTTCATTTTTGCCGGCCGCGAGGTCGGCAGCGATTATATCACGGATAAAGTCTTTATGTTCACTCATATTCTTTATATTCGAGGTTAAGGGGAGGTAATTTGTTTGCGAATTATAGATGATGGATGCGATTTTAACAGTTGAAGCGCCGCGCGTCTTGGCTCATGGTCTAACAGGCTGTCGATACTGCGTAGGATCTCCAGATTCTGAACTATATCATTGGGATATTCAAGAGCGCATTTGGCTAATGGTATGGCCGCCTCTTGACATTTCTTATTTCCTAAACTTATTATTGCTCCCATCCTCACCTCCGATAGTGGATGTCGCAGGGCATGAATAAGCTGTTCTTCATAGGTCGTATTTTCTTCCCACCGGCTGATATTGGTCTCACAAAACGGGCATACATTTATGCCCTTAGAAACTTTTTGAAAGCATGATGGACAAAAATAAGTCAGCATTTGTCAGTGAAGATCATAAAGAGGCGCTGTCTTGCGGCGCAGACGGCTCACCATCCGTTCCTGGCCGATGGCCTCAGCCACCTCAAACATGCTGGGCCCGGCCAGACGGCCAGTGGTGACGGCTCGGGCTCCGTTAATCAGAATACCGGGTTTGATGCCTAAATCTGTAGCCATGCCCCTCATTGTTACTTCTATGGTCTCATGGTTATATTCCGGCAGGGCCTCTAAACGATCCGCCAGATCTAACAACCAGGTTTTTAACTCCTCGTGCTTCAGGACGTTTTTACGTACCGCCTTGGCCTCAAATTCATAGTCTTCGGCAAAATAGGCCCGGCCCATCTCGGCAAAATCATTTAAGGTATGAAAGCGGCTGCGAATGAGATCGACGGTATTAATAAACCACTCCTGGCGGCTGCCGTCATAGTCGTCCTGCCATAGTCCGGCGGTTCGCAGTCTTTCTTTGACGAGGGGGGCAAGCTCGGTCATGGGCATGGTGCGCAGATAATGCTCGTTAATACTGATAGCCTTGGGGTCGGTGAAGAATTTTGGGTTGTCCTTCTGATAATTAAAGATGGAATTGGCCTTGTTGATTCGTTCGAGAGAAAAGGCCTCGATTAATTCTTCCCGAGAAAAAATTTCCTGGTTATCGGTGGTGGACCAACCCAGCAGGGCCAGAAAATTACACAGAGCCCAGGGCAGAAATCCCCGCTGCTCATAAAATTGTACAGCGACGATTTCACCGTGGCTGCGTTTGGAAATCTTGGCCTTTTTTAAATCCAGGGTCAGGGGCATATGGGCGAATTCCGGTACATTAGCCCCCAGAGCCCAGTAGATAAGAATCTGGCGGGCGGTGTTGCCGAGGTGATCCTGGCCGCGGATGATGTGGCTGATTCGATCACGAATATCATCCACCACATTACAGAGCAGATACAGAGGTTTGCCATTGGAGCGGACAATAACAAAATCTTCAATATCATTATAGGTGCGGCTGATGACTCCCAGGACATGATCAGTAAAACTTACGGTGCCGGGGGTCTGACGATCCACTTTAAAACGTATAACATAGGGCAGACCACGGGCCTCTCTATCTGCTGTTTCTTCGGCGGTTAAATTACGGCAGCAGCCGTCGTATTTATAGTCATGTTTAGCGGAGAGAGCGGTCTCCCGTTTATGATCCAGCTCCTCTTTGGTGCAGAAACATTTATAGGCTGAGCCCTCATCCAAAAGTCGTTGAGCTGCCGCTTTATGCTCGTTGGTGAAGGCGGTTTGAAAATATGGGCCTTCGTCCCAGTTAAGCCCCAGCCATTTAAGCCCATGCAGAATGCCGTCGATGGATTTCTGGGTGGAACGTTCGGCATCGGTATCTTCAATGCGGAGGATGAGTTTGCCGTTATGTTTCCGGGCGTAGAGCCAGTTATAAAGCGCGGTTCTGGCTCCGCCAATGTGGAGGTAGCCCGTGGGGCTGGGTGGAAAACGCACACGTACTTCAGACATTATTTTCTCCTTGTTCTTCTTATAGTGGCAAAACTTTATAATCTACTCAAATTAGGCCAAAATTGCCAATGCTTATCCAAATTAATAATTTTATTTGACCTCTCTGTCTTTTTATTCATATACTCTTGAAACATGCGGTACAACCGCAATAACATAGGAGCATCATTAATAAAGATTGTTAAACTCCGACAAGTTTTCCCATATACTTACGATGGATTTTGCCCGCAAAATAGAAATTTTACTGGTTGATGACTCCAATATTAACCTCGCCCTCATGAAAGAGGCTTTAAGTGATTATAAGACTATGGCGGTGGATAATGGTTTAGACGCACTGCTGGCCGCGGCAGAATTGCGGCCGGGGCTTATTCTGCTCGATATTCAGATGCCGATTATGGACGGCTACGAGGTTTGCCGCAAATTAAAAGCTGCCAGAAAAACTCGTAATATCCCCATTATCTTTATAACCGGTCTCATTGACCCGGACGACGTGGCCAGGGGCTTCAGGGCGGGAGCGGTGGATTATGTCGCCAAGCCCTTTGACTTTACCGAGGTTAGAGCTCGTATAGGCACTCAATTGGCCCTGGCCAAGGCCCGCTATGAGCTCATGGAGCAAAACAGGCTTTTAGCACGGCAGGTGCGTGAGCAGCAAATTGATGCTGCCCTGGCCAGTCGGATAATCAGGTTTATTAATGGCGGCTGCCCGCGTTATGTAGATATTAACGACAACCTCTCACTCTTTATTCGCTCTCTCAGGGTGCCCTGCCATTTGGAGGGCGGTGACCATTATCTGCTGCGGACCATGGGTGATTCTCCGGCTGAACAACGGACGATTATCAGCCTGAAGGATCAGTCTGGTCATTCTGTAAATTGTATGCTGCGCAGCATTGTTACTGACCTGCTGCATAATTCCCTGCTTGACAGTATGCCTGATGCTGATTGTGCCAATATCTTCAGTCACTTAAATGAGCGTATCTGCCAGTCAAATTTTTTTGCCGGGGATGATTTCTGCACCGCGGTGAGTGCTGAAATAGATCATCGCAGTCTAAAATTACTTCATGTAAGCGCTGGTCACCCGCCTATTATCCTCATTCGTGGCCAGGAGGTGAGAGGTTTATCCAACGCTGAATTAAATAATCTGCCACTGGCGGTGGTTCCGGGGGTGGAATATCAGGCGGGTGAGGTGCAGTTGCTGCCGGGTGATAAACTTATTTTTTATACCGACGGCTTAAACTCCCTGGGCCGGCAAGGTTTACCAATGCGCCTGAAAGAACTGCTCGATCTGGTGAGTGAAATTGTCAAGGGCCAGCCCGCCATGATGGTAAATAATCTGCTGAATGGTCTGCTGCACCGTTTGTGGGGTGATGAGGACAGCAGGCGGCGGGAAGACTTAGATGATGATCTTTCACTCCTGATAATAGAGATAGAGGATAGCAGCAGGGCGGCGGTACAGGAATTGCGGCCGGTGGATTTTAGAGATATTGATGAATTAGTGAGCGTGGTGCGGTCTAAGCTGCCGGCTACGGTATGCGGCCCGCGTCAGCAGATGGCGGTGAGTGAGGCTATCTTGAATGCCTGGCGGCATGGCAGCTCAGAGAATCCATCTCGGTCTATTTTTCTGCGCTGTTGGCAGGGTAATGACTGGAATATGGAGATCACTGACAGCGGGCCGGGTTTTGATCCCGATAAAATATCGGATCCAGTTGAACCCGCTGCAATCTCTAACCTGACCGGCAGGGGAATATTCTCTATGCGTAAATTCTGTTCGGCGGTACGTTGGCGGGACGGGGGTCGTAAGGTTGTACTGTCGTTCGGAAATTAGAGGGTGGCCAAAAAGGAATGCAACTCTTACTTAATATCTCCCTGCCAAAGATGATATTTAATACAATTAATGAAGTCGTTGATTCAGGATGTTTTTGAGCGCTATATAGATTCATGGGGAATGACGAGGTATAGGGCGAAAGACAGGTGAACAGCCGGTTTATTGGTAATCAGGCGAATCTTATAAATCAATGCCTTCATCAAGAAAGGAGAGGAATAATATGACTATTGAGACTGAAATTACCCAAAAAGAAAATGAGACTGAAATCATGATCACTGGTGAGCTTGATGAGCAAGGGGCTGAACAGTTGAAGGAGGCCTTTACAGCCCTTCTTGGTCAAGCTCCGGCAGCCGTTAAAATTAATCTAATTGGTATCGAGATTATGGGGAGCTCGGCTATTGGCAAGATATTATTGTTCTATAAAAATTTTACTGTGGGTGGGGGTCGCCTGAGCGTGGTTAATCTGGCTCCGCATCTTCTCGAGCTCTTTAAAGAGCTTACATTAAACAGCCTGTTTCCCATTGCCGGACGTTAAAGCGTAAACAGGTAAAAGGAGATAGAAAGAGAGATGAAATGGCATAATCTAAGTTTGGGCCGTAGAATGGCTATAAATTCCGGGCTGCTGGTTACTTTTACCATAATCATTGGGGCCGTTTCCGGTCTGGCCTTGCGGAGTATGGGCGGCAAGGCCCTGTCTTTTGCCTGGCTAATTTTCGCGCTGACTGCGTTTATCGCCTTCATGGGCGGGGCATTGTCCTGGTTCAATGTTCGGGGCTCCTCCTCGGTGCTGGATAAAATAGCCATGGGTATTGAGGAAAATGCCTTACAGGTGGCAGCCGCGGCCGGAGAGGTGAAGGCCGTGAGCCAGACCCTGGCCCAGAACGCCTCGGAACAGGCCGCAACTGATTCGTGTGTCTTAGGGAATTTATAATTCTCTAAGACGCTGGCGGCTTTCCTTGATCTTGGTTAGAGCCGCCTCACCGGCAGCGGCCTTTTCTTCTTCCTTGGCGATTATCTTGGCCGGGGCATTGGCAAGAAATTTTTTATTGGTTAGTTTACCTTTGGTACGCTGCATCTGGCTCTCTATCTTTTTCTGTTCCCGGTCAAGCTTTATCAGTTCTTTCTCCACGTCAATGAGACCGCTCATGGGGACAAATATCTCCATATCGCCAAAGATGTAAGAGGCCGCTCCCCTGGGGCACTGAGCCTGAGCCTTAATCTGGAACTCAGTTACCCGTGTCATGGCGGTGATGTGGGCGGCATATTGTTCAAGCTGCTGCCGCTCATTGAGGCTGCCGCCGCTGACAATGGCCGTAATCTCCACGGTGGGATGAATCTGCATCTCGCTCCTGATATTTCTTATTCCCCCGATTATGCCCATGAGCAGGTTACAGGTCTCCTCAATGGCGGTAGACTTCCAGGCAGGATTGGGCTCAGGGAATGACGCAGTCATCAGGGTATGACGTTCGCCGGGCAGGGCGTGCCAGATCTCCTCGCTGATGAAGGGGGATATGGGATGGAGAATTTTGATACTAGTTTCCAGAACCGTAAGCAAAACTGCCCGGCTTTGGGCTTTATCCGCCGCGCTGCCGTTATAGAGGGCGGGTTTAATCCACTCGAGATACCAGTCACAGAACTCATGCCAGATGAATTGGTAGACTGCCGAGGCCGCCTCGTTGAACTGGAAGTTGTCTAAGGCCAGCTGATAGGCACTTACCGTTGTTGTCAGCCGGCTTAATATCCATTTGTTGAGCAGAGATAAGTGGGGGTAATCAAAATCCACTGTTTCGGCATCAACATGCATGAGGGCGAAACGGGCCGCGTTCCAGATCTTGTTGATAAAATGGCGGTAGCCCTCAATTCTGTCCTCTGATATGCGGATATCCCGCCCTTGAGCGGCAAAGGCGGTAAGGGTGAAACGGAAGGCGTCGGTGCCGTATTTATCCATGACAATTAAGGGATCCATGACATTGCCCTTGGATTTGCTCATCTTCTGACCGTTGGCGTCGCGCACCAGGGCGTGGAGATAGACATCCTTAAAGGGAGCCTCGCCCTTGAAGTGCAGGCCCATCATAATCATGCGCGCCACCCAGAAAAAGAGGATATCAAAGCTGGTGATGAGAACCGAGGTGGGGTAAAAATATTGCAGTTCCTTAGTGTCATCGGGCCAGCCCAGGGTTGAGAAGGGCCAAAGACCGGAGCTGAACCAGGTGTCTAAGACATCGGTTTCCCGCTTTAGTTTGGGGCTGCCGCATTTGGGGCAGACGGTGAGGTCTTCATCGGATACCGACAGCTCACCGCAGTCCGTACAGGTCCAGGCCGGAATCTGGTGTCCCCACCATATCTGCCGGGAGATACACCAATCCCTGATGTTATACATCCAGTCGTAATAGGTGTTTTCCCATGACTTGGGATGAAGGCGGATTCTGCCATCCTTGACGGCAGCGATGGCATCTTCAGCAAGGGGCTTAATGGAGACAAACCACTGCTTGGATAATCGGGGCTCCACCACCGTATGACAACGGTAGCAGGTGCCAACCCCGTGCTCATAATCGTCGATACTCTCCAGAAGTCCGGCGGCCTTTAGATCTTTGACAATCTGTTCACGGCATTCGAAGCGCTCCATACCCATATATTTTCCGGCCTGCTCGTTCATCACCCCGTTATCATCCATAATAACCAGCAGAGGCAGATCATGGCGGCGGCCAATCTCAAAGTCGTTGAGATCATGGGCCGGGGTAACCTTCAGGGCTCCGGTACCGAACTCCCTTTCAACATGAGTATCAAAAATAAGCGGTATTTTACGATTGATAAGCGGCAGAATTACCGCCTTCTCTGCCATTGTATTATAACGCTCATCATCGGGATGTACTGCCACTGCCGCGTCACCGAGCAGGGTCTCCGGCCGGGTAGTGGCTACCGTCAGATGGCCGTCACCAGCGGCAAATGGGTAGCGAATATTATAAAGCTTACCAGCGGTGGGTTCATGTTCCACTTCAAGATCGGAGAGGGCGGTGTGGCAGCGGGGGCACCAGTTGATGATATAGTCACCCTTATAGATCAGCCCCTCGTTGTAGAGGGTGGTGAAGACCTTGCGTACCGCCTTGGACAGTCCTTTATCCATGGTGAAACGTTCCCTGTCCCAGTCACAGGAACAGCCCAGACGTTTGAGCTGATTAATGATCTGGCCGCCGGACTCGGCCCGCCATTTCCAGACCCGCTTGATAAATTTCTTACGGCCTACGGCGTGGCGGTCGGTGCCTTCAGCGGCTAACTGCCGTTCCACCACATTCTGGGTGGCGATTCCGGCATGGTCGGTACCAGGTACCCAGAGGACGTTCATGCCCTGCATCCGACGATAACGAACCAGGATGTCCTGCAGGGTATTATTTAAGGCGTGACCTATATGGAGTACTCCGGTGACGTTGGGCGGTGGAATGACAATGGAAAAAGATTCCCGGCCTTCGATCATCTGGGCGCTGAAGGTTTTTGCGCTTAACCATTCCTGGTACCAGCGCTCCTCTACCTCGTGAAATTCATAGGACTTGGGCAGCTCGGCAGCCTCGTCTATTTTGTTATTGCTTGTCATTAGTCTATAGATTTTTTGATTACGAACAACGAAAGTTTTATAATGCTAACTTGGCGGAAATCTTTTTAAAATGCCGCTTTTTAGCTAATATGTCAAGCTCTGACTTGTTGGGAGAGGACGAAAACGGCGGGAGGGATGTATAGAGTTCAAGGGCAGTCGTTTAAAGACGGCTGGGGGGAAGAAGGGTTCTTCTCGATCTTATTTTGGAACCGGGGCAAGTCTGGCGGCCGGTATTCCCACCACTGAGAGCGTCGCGGGCCACCATGATTACTTTTCCCCGGTATTACTGATAGTAATCTCATGTTCCCCAAGCTCTTGCTCACCGCTGATCAGCCAGTTCTCCGCAATTTTTTGCAGAATAAGCTCTTTGCGGCTCTGATCAGAAAAATTTGATGAGGAGTATTCCTGGTCAAATGTAAGTCGTAAGTGATTATCCGGCATGGGGTGGATCTTTAAATTTTTAATGGAGATATCAATCCAGCTTTTGCCCCGGTTGCGAATACTCTTGGCATTTTCCCAGGCCTGATGGCCGAGAGATTTAGTGTGGAAGGAGTTGAGGTAATGGGCAAAATAGGGTTTTAAATTGCCGCCGGCCGATTTTTTCCAGTCTTGCAGCCAGCTTTTTAAAAAATCGTTGATTCCGGCTCTGGTGTGGTCATCTATGGTTATTGCCTTTTGTGTATTACTGGCGGCTGGTTTTTCTCTGACCCTCCGTGGTTGCACCGGGGCTGTGTTGCCGCTGGACTGGCTGTCTGCGGCATTAACCTGGTTAACATGATTAATGGCCGGGGGCATGGTAAGGCCGCGGCGGGCTGATTTCTTTAATTGATAGCCAATAAAAATTATAATGACAATTACCAGAATAACCGTCATTATAATTCCGCGTGAGTTCTTGTGAGAAGGGACGGATGAATCGGTCATTGATGCTCCAATTAAATAATAATAGCTATGAGTATAACAGTATTAAGAAGTTACTGCCTTTATTTTATATAGTAACAGCCATGCCCGGTCAAGCCGGGTACAATGAAACCTGAAAGTCGTGGTAAGGCTAATATCCTTGGCAGGTGACTTTCATATAAAATTATAATGTTCTGACAATGGAAAAGAACGAAAATGTAAAAATACATAGAGTACTCTGTCATGGTGATTTTGACTCCGCGCGCCGCCATACCCTGAATTTTTTTGCTGACACAATGCTTCTTAACTATGATAAGGTGCTGGTACGCGAAAATGGTTCATATAATGCCTCTGCTCCGGAGTTCTGGCCGCTTGTTGCGGAGGGGATAAAACAGAATCGTTTGTTACTGATGGGGTATCTCAATGAATTACGGGAGATGGGCTATGATAACATAGAGGCGCTCGGCAACATGGCTTCTAATTATCCAAGTAAGGTGCTGCATCTCGCCGCTCATATTTTAGATGGCTTTATCGGCCTTGATTCCGCTTTTTACAGCCTGCCCGAGGATTCTCATTGGTTATCTGAAAATATGCGTCAGACTATTACGGCATCTCCGGCTGAATTTTATCTTTTAGAGGTGAGCGGAGTCTTTCACAATCAACGGGAGGCGGCCCTGATTACGGTTTCTTCAGAGCGTTGAGGGCTGTAACTATTTAGCTAAAGCGGATAACCTGCCCTAAACTATGAGCTGTAACTGTTTAGATGTGCCCGAGATGTGGTTGATAATGCCGTCCAGCTATACATACGTATGCTGGACGGCATTATCAACCGCAGATTGGGTGCAGCTAAATAGTTACTGAGGGCTTAAAAAATACTGATCTGATTACGGCCGTTGTCTTTGGCCTGGCGCAGGGCTGTACCGGCATGACTGATTATCTGTTCCGTGGTGTCGGCGGTGTGTTTATCCAGTCCGGCAATTCCCAGGCTTAAGGTACAGTTTATGCGTTGACCATCAAGGTGTACAGTTTGTTGTTCCATGGCCTTGCGGATGCGCTCGGCAATTTTGCTGGCCGTGTCAATTGTGGTATCCGGCAGTATAAAGATGAACTTTTCACCGCCGTAGCGGGCCGGGGTATCGTAGTCTCTGGTATGCTGCAGCAATATTTTCCCCACCATAACCAGAACTTCATCACCGGCCTGGTGACCAAAGGTGTCGTTTACCTTTTTGAAATAATCAATATCAATCATTATGCAACTTAAAGTTTCCTCAAGCCGCAGGGCCTTTAAAAGCGCCAGCTCAAAGATATGCATGAGAAAGCAGCGGTTAAAAACGTGTGTCAGTTGATCCTTGGTTACCAAGTCCTTAATCTTCAAGCGCATATTCTCAAAGTTTAAGGCTAAATCACCTATTTCGTCATTACTTGGTTTAATCTCAAGTTCGCTGGTGTAATTAAAGGTGATACTGTCCTTGGTTAATTTATTTAAACGCTGTACGGGACGTACAATGAGCTGAGCGATAATGAGAATAATCCAGATGGAACACCCGGCCACGATGAGCAGGGCGGTAATTATCCTGTTCCTTAAAATATTCAGCCGGGATTGGTAGAAAGAGCGCGGTATTAGAAAGTTGATCCGGCTACTGAATAATTGCTGTGTCGGCTGGTAGATCCGGCCCCAATTCTTTACTATGCCGTCTTTGGTTAAGGCGGCCTGAATCTGGGAGAACTCAGGTAGTTTAAACTTACTGATCCTGCCTGTTGCCGAAACTGGCGGCATGAGGAGTTTATTGCCCTGGCTCAGGTAGATCACCGATCCCCTGATAGTCGTGAGGGAATTTATAAATTCAGTCAGAGCCTGTTCATTTATTTCTGCCACGAGGGCGTTTTTGTTGCTTTTATTGTTTAACGAGGTTAGCGCGAAAACTAAGTATAGACGATCATGGGAGTTTAACCAGAAGCCGTCTTTTCCAGGGAGTGAATTTGTCAGTTTGTCTATCAGGTAGGATGTATTACCTTCGGTTGACAGGGGGATGATTCCGGCGGGGGTATTCTGGTAGAGATAGAGGGAAGTTACGAAAGGTGCCTTGTCCATTACTTCCCGCATGTTTTCCACTGCCCCGGCATCCAGGGTCTGATGCTGGAGGAGACGGTTTATATTGGGGCTTAGAGCGGCGATGATACCGTTAATTTGGTGGTACAGGGCGCTGTGGGTGGCCGTGATTATCTGCTGACCCTGGAGAAGAAGAATCTGATTAGTGTCTTTTTTGATCTCCTGGGCAAAGGTGTAGTAAATGATTCCCCCCATAATGGCGAGCGAGGCGAAGACAACGCTGGTAAAGTTTAAGACTAATTTGCCTTTTAATCTCACTTGCAGGCATCCTTGACGCTGGCATTTTGTTCAGCAAGACAGGTGGCAAGTTCTTGAACCTCGTTTTTGCTCAAAGAGGCGCCATGGCGCACCATACGTTTGACGGTCGTGATCCATTTTGCTTTATTCTTTTTTTCCAGTTTGCGGCAGATCCGGCCCAGATTATGGCAGGCGGTACATTTGGTATTTAAAATGTAATCACAATTACCAGCAGCCTTGCTGATAAGGGCGTGTCCGGAAGTTAAGAACAGGGCGATAAGAATTATGACGGCTGTTTGTTTGATTGTATTCATATGCTCATCCTTTTGGAGGTTATTGGTGATGGACGGAAGGCTTTTAGGACTTGTTCCTCAATAACCTTTACATTCTGCTTGTCTTTTTTGCCATCCTCTGCGTTGCACAAACGGTTACATAGTTCAACTATGCGCCCGTTTGTACGCCTTGATTATGACAAAAAATCCTATGCAATATTGTAAAGTTTATTTCGTCACAAGTCCTTAGTTGTGCGGAATAGTATTTTGTCGCAACCAGTCAATGCGGCTCCACAGACCCTGCATGATCTGCACTTCACGGTCGTTTAGACCGGCCCGGCCAAAAATTTGCCGAAAGGCGCGGGTGATATGGTCAGGGTTTTGAGGGTCAAGAAAGTTAATATCAAGCAGGGTCTGACGCATATGCCGGCACATAGCCTCAAGGACGGCACCGGAGGCCATGGCTGTCTCATGGGGACGGTTCTTGTTTTTGTCTGCGCTGCTGGCCTTGTGTAATTCATACAGGCAAACTGTAGCCGCCTGAGCCAGGTTCAACGAGGGTAATTTGTCATCTACTGGAATGGTTATCAGCCTTTGGCAGAGATCTAACTCATCGGTAGACAGGCCGTGGTCTTCCCGCCCAAAGACCAGAGCCGCTCGATTGTGGTCTGCTAAATCTATAATCTGCCCGGCGGCCTGCCAGGGATGTAGAAAGTCACGCCGATATTTACCAAAACGCCGGGTGGTGCCCAGGGCTAAATTACAATCAGCCAGGGCCATATTTAACTCCGGGTAAATCCGGGCTTGTTCAAGAATGTGAACGGCCTTTACCGCCATCCGCCGGGCTTCATCATTGAGGTGAGATGCGGCGGGATTGACCAGCCGCAATTCCTCAAGACCAAAATTCAGCATAGCCCGGGCCACGGAACCAATATTAAGTGACCCCTGCGGCCCGACCAGAACCACACAGGTGAGTGCCGCCATTACTTCTTAAACGTCCAGGGCGGTTAGTTGTTTCTTGAGGGCTTCGTTCTCCTCGGTGGCGGAACGTAGACGCTCGGCTAGAACCTCGCAAAACAGACGGTAAATGGTATAACCAAGGGCCAGTTCTTTGGGCGAAGATTTTTTGCCGGAGGGGGAACTGTCGAGGCGTAATACCAGTGTTTTACCTAAGGCGGTGACTGTGACCGGCAATGATGAGTTGTCAACCTGGCTCATATCACCAAATATTTCACCCGTACGGCGCAAGGTCTTAATTTCTTCACCTTCCCGGCTGATACGTACCGCACCGGACATCAAAAAGTAGACAAAAAACTCCTTTTTATTTTCGTTACTTATCTCCTCTTTCTGGTCATATTCCTGTAATTGGCCATGTTCCATAAATGATAATATGTCCTCAGATGAAAAGGGGCTGAATTTATCAGCGTCTTTTAATATTCGCAGTACCTTCTCGTTATCTTTTAAATAGTCTGTTTCACGCATTTTTTTCTCCATATATTTGGGAACCTTGTGAATTTATGTTGGCGGATCATGTAACTGTTCAGTTAAATTGGTGAGTTGGTGAATTTCTCAAATGAAAAATCCTCTGTGGCATAGTCTATCAAAAAATCAGCTATAAATGCAAAAAAAATCTGCCATTGACAAAAATAGCCGCGGTTGATAAACATCCTCTTGTTTTTAAGACATTATAATTTACACCCTGGTGGTATAATTCATATTAACGTTATGCCGGCCGGGGTATTGTTCTTGCCACGGTTTTTAGGCTTTTATGTCTATTTGTGTCCGGGTGATCGGTTTGGGTTGTTATTTTGTAAGCGTCCATCAACTATCGGGCAGCATCGACTTTGGTGCCCTTGGTGAACTATTACGTTATTTTTAGAATATCACGCTGAGTTACAAGACATTAAGTGTCTGTCTATAAATGGTCTTTTCGGAGTCTCGCAGGCTCGCTTACCTGATCTCGAATAAAAAATCCTTATTCTTGAATAACCACAAGTTAACCTTGAAAAAAATGGAAGATAAATTAATAACTGGTATGCGGGCCTCCAATGAGGTCAGAGAAAAATTTGCCACCGCGAACAGGGTGAAGATTTACAGCCTAATTACGGCAATTATTGAAACCCTGCAGAATGACAATAAGATTGTGGTTTTTGGTAACGGCGGCAGTGCTGCCGATGCCCAGCATATGGCGGCGGAATTTGTGAATCGTTTTCTAATTGACCGCCCCCCTCTGGCTGCCCTGGCTCTGACCACGGACAGTTCTATTCTTACCAGTATCGGCAATGATTTTTCCTTTGCTGATATATTCGTGAAGCAGATTACCGCCCTTGGCCGGGCCGGGGACTTGGCTCTGGGAATTTCAACCAGTGGTAATTCCGAAAATGTTATCAGGGCCATTGAGGAAGCCGGAAAACTGGGGATGAAAACTGCCGCTCTCACCGGTGGCGAGGGCGGCCGCCTGCTGGCCATGGTGGATTTCGGCTTGAATGTCCCCACTTCCTTTACCCCCCATATTCAGGAGACCCATCTCTGGGTTGAACATATAATATGTCAAGTGGTGGACGAAAAACTGTTTGGAAGGGGTGAGCGATGAGCTGGGAACCCATAGATTTGAGCGGCCTGCATACCTATTCCATTCATGATCGGCAGAGTAAGGTGACTGTAGCCGATTTTGCTGAGCCACAGCGTCCGGGGCAGACGGTGCGGCAATTGATGGCCTCTCTGCCAAAGCAGCTTCTGGGGATAGATTTCCCTGAACTTATTGGGCGGCTTGCCACGGCCCATGAGGCTGGCAGGCCCATTATGATAGGCATGGGCGCCCACGTTATAAAGGTAGGCTTGAATCCGTTGTTGATTGATCTAATGGAGCGCGGGATTATCAGTTCTCTGGCCCTAAACGGGGCTGGAGTGGTGCATGACACCGAAATTGCCATGGCTGGCCGTACCTCGGAGGACGTGGGGCAGGTTCTGGATAGCGGGGCTTTTGGAGCTGCCAGGGAGACCGGCCAGTTTATCAATGAGGCTGTCTCGGCAGCCGGGCCGGAGACCGGCCTGGGCCGGGCCATGGGTGATGCCCTCCTGGCCCATGATCTGCCTTATAACTCCCATAGTCTCCTGGCCTCGGCCCGCCGCCTGGAGATTCCGGTGACCGTTCATGTGGCTATTGGTACGGATATTGTCCATATTCATCCCTCATGCAGTGGGGCTGATACCGGCCGGGCCTCACATTTGGATTTTCGGCTGTTCTGTGGTATAGTCGCTGATCTGGAAGGCGGGGCGTATCTTAATATCGGCTCAGCGGTACTCCTGCCGGAGGTCTTTTTGAAGGCCCTGACGGTGGTCAGAAATCTGGGCCATAAGGTGCTTGATTTTACCACCGCTAATTTTGATTTTATCCGGCAATACCGCCCCTTAACTAATGTCGTGAACCGGCCGACGGCCGGGGGCGGCAAGGGGTATTCTGTTGTCGGTCATCATGAACTGATGATTCCGCTCCTCGCTGCCGCCTTGCTGGATGAACTTTCCGCCCGAGGCCGTGTGTAAACGCTTATGGTTAAAGACTTTCTGGCCATGAAAGATTGCCATTCAATGTTCAAGACGGAATATGGTTCTTTCGGATGTTGGCCTGAATATTACAAAAGGACAGTAAAATTCTTGTAATTAAGTTGATAAGGGAACAATTATGCAGAAGTTGGTAAAAATAGGTACCCGGAAAAGTCTCCTCGCTCTGGCCCAGAGTAATTGGATAAAAGAGCAGATTGAGGAGGAAAATTCAGGGACTACCGTGGAACTGCTCAAAATAATTACCAAGGGCGATAAGATTCTCGACGTTCCTTTGGCCAAGGTCGGCGGTAAAGGACTCTTTGTCAAGGAACTGGAGGAGGCAATGCTCTCTGGTGAGGCGGATATTGCCGTTCATTCCATGAAGGATGTCCCGGCTGAATTGCCGGAAGGTCTTACCCTTGGTCTGATTACCCGCCGGGAAGATCCTCGTGACGCCTTTGTTTCTAATAAATATAACTCTCTTGCCGAGCTGCCGACCGGGGCCAGGGTAGGAACCAGCAGCTTGCGGCGGCGGGCGCAACTCGCTGGGCTGCGGTCTGATCTGGTTATTGACGATCTGCGCGGTAACCTCGATACCAGGCTACGCAAATTAGATGAGGGGCTGTATGATGCCATCATTCTGGCTGCGGCCGGCCTGAATCGTTTAAAACTTTCTCGGCGGGTTACCTCTTTATTTGAGCCCGCCGAGATGCTGCCGGCTGTGGGGCAGGGAGCGGTGGGAATTGAGATGCGCATGGCCGATAAAGAGCTGCTGGCCGGGCTTGATTTTCTTGGTCATCGTGATACTACGGTGGCGGTGACCGCTGAACGGGCCTTTCTGCTTACTCTGGAGGGTGGATGTCAGGTTCCCATTGCGGGGCATTGTCAGGTCGATGGTGATAATATAATTCTTCAGGGCTTGGTGGCCTCGGTGGATGGTAAACAAGTTTTGAAAAAAACAATTAACGGTCTGGCCTCTGAGGCGGAGTCGCTTGGTAAAAAATTGGCCCATGAGCTGCTTGATATGGGGGCAAGAGCTATTCTTGAAGAGGTATACGGTCAGGAGCTGGCCGTCAGAAATTAGCAGGGACAGGATAAGAGTATATAAAACTCATGCGGGCGTGTGATAATACGCCCCGTAATCGGCCGGATTCCTTTAATAGGTGTTCGGCCGTTGTTATGCCTGCACCCGCAGAGCTGCAAATAAGGAAATCAGGACATGATGAAAAATAAAAATCAAGGCGGCAAGGTCTATTTGGTTGGGGCGGGTCCCGGTGATCCTGGGTTGATTACAGTTAAGGGCCAGGCTCTGTTGAAAAAGGCGCAGGTGGTTATCTATGACTATCTGGCCAACAAAAAACTGCTCAATTTTGTCTCGCCTGAGGCGGAATTACTCTATGTGGGGAAAAGGGGTGGTAAGGTTCATTCTCACACCCAGGAGCAAATTAATGGGATGATTGTTGAGCGGGCCTTGAGCGGCAAAATAGTGGTGCGGCTTAAGGGCGGTGACCCCTTTATTTTTGGCCGGGGCGGTGAGGAGATAGAGGAAATTGCCGCGGCTGGAGTTGCCTTTGAGGTGGTGCCGGGGGTAACGGCGGCCAGCGCCGCGGCCACCTATGCCGGAATTCCGATAACTCATCGTAAATATACTGCCACCGTGGCCTTTGTTACCGGCCATGAAGATCCAACCAAGAAAACCAGTAATATAGCCTGGGACAAGCTGGCCACCGGGGTTGGCACCTTGGTCTTTTATATGGGGATTAAAAATCTTTCGGTGATTATGGAGCGTCTTATACGTTATGGCCGTGATCCCAAAACGCCGGTTGCGGTAATTCGCTGGGCCTCAACCCCCAGTCATCACACCATAACCGGTACCTTAGACACCATGGCGGAAATAGCGGCCCGGGAAAAGATCACCCCTCCGGCGGTAATTGTGGTGGGTGAAGTGGTGCAGTTGCGGCAGACCATGAACTGGTTTGAGCATAAACCGCTCCTTGGTAAAAGAATCATGGTTACCAGAACCAGGGAACAGGCCAGTGATTTAGTAGAGCTGTTGGAGGAACAAGGGGCAGACTGTCTTGAATTTGCCACCATCGCTCTGCGGCCCCCTGATTCCTGGCAATTACTTGATGAGGCCATTGAGGGGTTAACCGGCTTTGACTGGCTGCTCTTTACCAGTATTAACGCTATTAAATTTTTCTGCGGCCGTCTCTTCGAATTGGGCCTTGATACCAGAGCGCTGGGAGGAGTAAAGATCGCGGCGGTAGGTAAGGCCACTGACGAGTATTTACGCTCCTATGGCTTGCGGGCCGATCTGGTGCCAACGGGTGATTTTACCGGTCAGGGGCTGGCGGCTGAGTTGCTGGGCCAGGGGCAGGGGAAAAAGAAATTCCTCCTGCCGCGGGCCGTAAAGGCTGGTGATGATCTGCCGAATATCCTGCGGCAGGCAGGGGCGGAGATTGAGATAGTTCCGGTATATAAAAATGTCAGGCCCAAGGGCCGGGAGGAAGAATTACAGCGTTTAATTGCCGAAAAAGAGGTGGATATGGTAACATTTACAAGCTCGTCAACGGTGCAAAACTTTCTTTATATGCTGAATTGTCCCGTTTCTGACCTTGCCGAGCGCCTGGCCGGCATTAAAACTGCTGCCATAGGCCCGCTTACCACGGCGACAGCGCTCAAAAATGGGATTAATATTGATATTCAACCCTCAAATTATACCATTCCGGATATGGTACAGGCTATTGTTGATGCAGCAAAAAAAGGGAGTAGACAGGGGAAAGGAGATGTTAAATGATCTCATCTCTCCGCGCTCTCTGCGTTTAGGTTAAATCACAAAAAATAACTACGGTGAATTACCGCATTCTCATACTTATATCGCTGGCCGGGGCGGAGTGGGTGAGGGCGCCTATGGAAATGATATCAACTCCGGTTTCAGCTGTCTCCCGAAGGTTCTGAAGGTTAATACCGCCCGAGGCCTCTAATATAGCATGGCCCCGGGCAATATTTACCGCCTCGTTCAACATGGAGATTGACATATTATCCAGCAGGATAATGTCAACTCCGCAGTCAACAGCCTCCTGTACCTGGGTCAGATTTTCCGCCTCCACCTCAATTTTTAGCGTATGAGGAGCAAAGGCCTGTACTTTCTTTACGGCCTGATAGATGGAGCCGGACGCCGCGATATGATTGTCTTTGATGAGAATACCGTCTCCGAGACTGAAACGATGATTGTGACCACCGCCCACTCGAACGGCATATTTTTCGAGATGGCGCAGACCAGGAGTGGTTTTTCTCGTATCAACAATTTTTACCGGTAAATCAGCCACCTTTTTGGCGTAAGACGAGGTCAAAGTTGCTATGCCGCATAACCGTTGACAGAGATTTAAGGCGACCCTTTCGGCCTTTAATAGATCAATTACCGGGCCGCTGACCTCTAATAGATTATCACCAACGGCCATTTGCTGGCCATCAACAGCAAGCGGGCGGCAATTTATGGCCGGGTTCAGAGTTTTAAATACTTGAGCCGCTACTTCAACTCCGGCACAAACCAAGGGGGATTTGGCAATAAAGACGGCCTTGTCAACATGGGTGGTCTGAAAGATTGCGTCGCTGGTTATATCCCCCTGGCTAAGATCCTCCTTTAAAAAAGATTTTATCGCCTCACGGAGAAAGAGGGCGTTCATCTATTGAATTACCCAGCGTCCATTTTCGCGGCAGGCCGTGGCTGTGGTTTTTTCCGCTTTACCATCAATAGTGGTCAAAATCTGAGCTTCCCGGCAGTATTGACCGCTGTTATCCTTATAGGCCGGCTCTGGAGTAACCTGATAACGATTTCCCGAATCAGGATTGCGCCAAGTCGTGGTTTGATTTGACGGGCTGGTTTCATAAACTTCATTGAGCCTGACCTTATCGGCCTTGTCCATCTCGTTACCGACCATATATCCGAGAAGGCTGCCAACCGCGGCGCCAATCAGGGTGCCGCCGGTATTATGGCCTATAGCCTGACCGATAATCGCTCCACCGGCAGCGCCGCCTATGGCCCCGGTTTGAGCCCGGTCGGTGACGCAGCCCGCGGAAAGAACTAAAACCAGAGCTGATAATAATAGAGTCTTTTTCATATTTTGCCTCGCTGTTTTAGAGTTAAGCGTTGGCCTTTTCCTGAAAAGTTGCATCTAAGGCCAGGATGAAGGCCCGCAGGTTTTTCTTCTTATGTTTTAAACCCATTTTTTTGCGTAAATTATCACGATGGAATTCCACTGTACTCTTGGTGACGTTCATCTGCAAGGCCGATTCTTTATTGGACAGGCCGATGCGGATAAGGTCGGCTACTTGGATTTCTTTGGGGCTTAAGCCATAATTCATCTGTGATAATTTTTTAGAGAAGGTTGAGGTTACCCGGTTGAGATTGAGCATGATGTTTTCAATATAGGAACGTTCGGAAGGGCTGGAGAGAATGGCCTCTAACTGTTCCTTATTGGGCAGCACCAGCTCCTTAAGGTTGGGGAGATTGGCGGTTCGTTCTTCATTCTGAGCGTCACTCAACTGTTTGATGAGAATTCTTAAAGACATGTTGGCACCATTCAGGGTCTTGCTCTTATCCTTAAGTTCCTTCATCTGCTCTTTTATTTTAGCAGTCTTTTTGGCAACCAGGGCTTCAAGATTGTCGCGGTGCTGGGCCAATTCACGTTCAATATTCTTTTTGTCAACACAGCTTTTCGCAAGGCTGCAAATTTCCGTCATACTCAAAGGTTTGCGTAAAAAATTAGCGGCCCCAAGCTTATAACATTTTTGAATATCCTTGTCTTCGCCATGGGCGGTTATAATAACGATGGAGTAAGGGTCGTCATGCCGGGGATGAACCTTTTCGAGAAAGGCTATTCCATCCATGACCGGCATCTTTAAATCCAGAAAAACCAGAATGGGCTTTTCTGCCTTTAGTAACTCTATACCCTGTTGTCCATCTTCAGCAAATATAATTTTGTAGCCCTCATTCTTCAAGGCCTTGCTAATGGCATTTCGTACTGTAGCCTCATCGTCAATTATTAATACCTTTGGCATACTCATGATAATAACCTCTTAAATTGTTTAAAACTTAATTTCTTCCCTGATAATATCATCTCAAGTTTCTAATATAAACCTTTTAGCTAAAAAACTAAATCAAAAAATACCAGCTACTGATATTTTATTTAAAATAGTTGTAGAAACAATAAGTTAAGAGTGAAATTTTGTTGGTAATTATTAATTGATGCCAGGCTGCTCTCCCAAATTGCTGTAGCCCATTGATTGCCCGAATCTTGGGGCGCTGCTGAGCTTACGATTTATCGACGATTACCGGTGAACTGTAACAGACTTATAAAGAGGTTGATGAAATCAAGATATAAGGCCAGGGCTCCAATGATTGCCGTTTTACGGATAGTCGCTTCGCCCTGATCCATGATACCTGAGGCCCCTATGCGGGTGACTTTCTGGACGTCATAGGCGGTTAAACCGGTGAAAACGATTACCCCGATGGCAGAAATAACCCATGACATCATGGAACTGGCCAGAAAAATATTAATTACCGAGGCGATGATCATACCGATCAGGCCCATGAATAAAAAAGATCCCATACTCGTGAGATCCTTCTTGGTGACGAAACCATAGACGGACATGGCTCCAAACATACCAGCGGTGATAAAGAAGGTAGCTGCCACTGAAGTCGTGGTATAGATCAATAAAATAGCAGACAACGTGACTCCGTTCAGAATTGAATAAGCCGCGAACAGGCCGGTGGCGGCCTGAGCGGACATCTTCTGGATTCTGGCTGAGAGATAAAAAACCATTCCAAGCTCGGCAAACATCAGGCCGTAAAATACCAGTTTGTTACCAAATATAGCCCGCAACAAGGTGGGTGAATTAACCGTGATAAAGGCAGTAACTCCCGTGAGGGCCAGGCCAATTGCCATCCAGTTGAAGACCTTGGCCAAAAAAATTGTTGAGGCCTGCGAGTTGGCCTGGGTGATGCTTGATATCGGGGGCGGACTTACTCTCTGGTTATACATTTTTTCTCCTATGGGGGGTTTTTTTGGCTAAACTGCCCAGGCAGGTAGAACCTCCAACTTAAAGAAAGAGGCCTGGTCTGGGGTTACGTCTTTTATTAATTGGGTTGATACGGCTTATTGGCAGAAACAGTAAGCATTTTTTACAAAAAAGCAATTTGTTGTCAGGCGAAGCACAGCCCGCAATCTGGGCAGGTTGAGCTTGAGGTAGCAAAAGCCGTGCCGCAGGCCGGGCAGATATGCTCATCCTCCTCAGGATTGAAACCTGAGTCAGCCGGGATTGTATGTTCATGCAAAGCCGTGGTTCGGGCCAAGTCTTCCTCTATGATGGTCAGGGCCTCAGCGGCTTCTTCTGGTCTTACCCGCAACTCAATATCACCACCGCAACATCCTTGGCCGCAGGTTTTATCACCAATGAGTACAGAGCCGATATGCGCCTTAGTTAAAAATTGCTGGATTCTTTTTACCTCATGAATTCCTGCCTTCATTATAGTGACGATTTCTTCACCTGGTTCGATTTCCCCTTTTCTGGCCAGGAGTTTGCTCTGGTGCTTGAGCTGGCGGGCCTGCATTTCCGCGCCGTTGATCAGGGTTGTGCCGCAGGTGGCGCAGGTGGTTACCTCCGGCCGGTATTCATCACGACAAGTAAGGCAATAACGCATGCCGGGATCTATTTCGTATTTCATGGCTTCGTGAATCCATTAAAGATTGATTAGAAAATAAATCGTAACTGCTTGCAGGGTACCGAATCTTTTTCCGATCAGCCTGACTTACGTATGACTAATACGCTGCGTCAGACTGCTCGAAAAAATCTCCGGCACCCTGCAAGCAGTTACAATTTCGGTGGTTATTGCTATTTTGGCGGTCATGGGGTGAGTAGTTACAATAAATCTATTACCATATTTTATAATAAAAAAACACTAACCTATTGTTTTTAAGAAACAAGTCATATAAAATTATTTGAGCGGCTGAATATCAGCCGGATTTGAGATAAAAAATTGCCGGTTAATCAGGAGACACATATGCCCATCTATATATATAAGGGAGTTAACTCATATGGAGAAAAGCGTAAGGGTAAAATAGAGGCACCTTCTGAGGCCGCAGCCGGGTCGCAACTGAAGAAAATGCGGATTACCCCCTCTCTGCTCAAAGAGGCGCCCAAAGATATTTTTGCCAATATATCTTTTTTCCAGCCCAAGGTAACGGGTAAAGATGTGGTTATCTTTACCCGTCAATTATCAACTATGATTGATGCTGGACTGCCTCTGGTGCAGAGCCTTGAAATCCTGGCCGGTCAGCAGGAAAACCCGACTTTCAAAAAGATATTAAAACAATGTCAGAATGATGTTGAGACCGGCAGTACCATTGCCGAGGCCATGAAGAAATATCCCAATGTCTTTGATAATCTTTATTGCAACATGATTGATGCCGGTGAAGTTGGTGGTATCCTTGATACCATTCTCTCTCGTCTTGCTGCCTATATGGAAAAAAATATGGCTTTGATTAAAAAAGTCAAGGGTGCTATGACTTATCCCGTAATATGTCTCTGTATTTCTTTTATGGTTATGGCGGTTATGCTTATCTTTGTTGTTCCTGTCTTCCAGAAGATGTTCGCTGAATTTAACTCCGCCCTGCCGGCCCCGACCCAGATGGTTATTGATATGAGTAATTTTGCCAAACATAATGTTCTGCTCATCGGCGGCATTATCTGGCTCTCGTTTATTGCCTTTAAAAAGTATTATAAAACGGAAAAAGGGCGGCTGAATATTGATAAGCTGATGTTGAAATTACCCATTATCGGCCCCCTGCTCAGACGGGTAGCCGTCGCGAAATTTACCCGTACCCTGGGAACCATGCTCTCCAGCGGGGTTCCTATTTTAGAGTCCTTAAATGTGGTAGGTAAAACCGCCGGCAACAAGGTAATCGAAATTGCCGTATACCGGGTCACGGATGCCATCAGCGAGGGACGAGCTATTGCGGAGCCCCTTGAAGAAACGGGCGTGTTCCCCAGCATGGTGGTGCAGATGATTAATGTCGGTGAATCCACTGGAGCGCTGGATGTCATGCTGGAGAAAATTGCCGATTTTTATGACGAAGAGGTGGATCAGGCAGTGGAAAATTTGACCGCGGCCATTGAACCATTAATGATGGTATTCCTGGGCGGTATGATCGGTGGTTTAGTTATCGCCATGTATCTGCCTATATTCTCAATGGCGGGTGCCATTAAATAATTTTGTATATATCAAGTTGCTCTTATTGCTTAAATTTATTATAAGTTGCTGATATGACTTTGAGTTAAAGGCTGGCACTGCTGTCCGGCCAATTTATGGAGGTTATTAACTGACATGACTTTGACAAAGGCTGATCTTGTTCAAAAGGTGTATGAAGAGCATGATTTTACCAAATATCAGGCCTCTGAAGCGGTGGAGACCTTTTTGCGTATTTCCAAGCTCTGCCTGGAAAATGGCAATGATTTATTAATAAGTGGTTTTGGTAAATTCAATGTCAAGAAAAAGCGGGCCAGGCGGGGCAGAAACCCGCAGACCGGCAAGGAATTAATGCTTGAGCCTCGGCGGGTAGTAACTTTTAAGCCCTCCGGTATTCTGCGTAACAAAATTAATGACGGCTCGGCTGATTCTTATTGATTTTATTTATCCGCTGAACGCGGTTCTTAAGGCCGGTATTTACGCTTTGGCATTTGAAGCAGGAAGCGAGTAATCTCCCACGAGAGACTTACCCGCTTTTTTTTTATTCTAAGGGCGGCTAAAGTATGTTACAAAAGCCGTAACTGTTCAGCCGCAGATTGGGCATGTCCGGACTCTGCGCTTTCCTGAGCAGTTACGGCTCATGGTTTTGGTAGTTTTGAATTTTACTTAAATAGTTACCAAGAGCAAAGCGTTAAACCTGATATTATGACTGCTTGATCTGAAAACGGTTTTCTTAGTTTTAAAGAATTGCTTCAGATCGCCAATAGCAAGGGTAATGGACATGTCGATAAAATTAATAGAACTCGCTAAACTGATTGACGGCACCTTAATCGGCCCGGGAGACGTAAGCATCAACAGGCTTATGGACTTGGAATCGGCCGTTGAGGGGGATATAACCTTTCTCACGCGGGATGATCCAGCCCGCCTCGCCGCTACCAGGGCCTCAGCCGTCATTGTGCCGGAAAGCGTTACCGGAGCCGGACGGCCTGTTATCCAAACGCCTAATCCGAATCTAACCGCGGCTCTTATCCATCAGCAGCTTTTGAAAAGGCCTTTTACCGCTGCCGGTATTAATGCTGGGGCTCATATCGGCCGGGATTGCCGGTTGGCGGCGGAGATTTCAATTTCTCCCCTTGTCGTCATTGGCGACCGGGTTTGTATCGGCCGCCGTACTGTTATCCATCCAGGAGTAGTTATTGGTGATGGAGCCCGCATTGGTGATGATGTAGTGCTGCACGCCAATGTCAATATCGGCGCTGGTTGTCTCCTCGGTGACCGGGTTATAATTCATGCTGGTTCGGTTATCGGTGCTGATGGCTTTGGTTACGCGACTGATGCCGACGGCCGTCATTTTAAACGGCCTCAGGTTGGTATTGTCCAGATTGACGATGAGGTGGAAATAGGTGCCAATTCCTGCCTTGACCGGGCTACCTTTGGCCGAACCTGGATAAAGCGGGGCACTAAAATTGATAATCTGGTACAGATCGCCCATAACGTGGTAATTGGCGAAGACTCATTAATCGTCTCGCAAGCCGGAGTGGCAGGCAGTTCTTCCCTGGGACGCGGTGTTATCATTGGCGGTCAGGTTGGTGTTTCCGGTCATATTAAACTCGGCAACCGGGTTATGGCGGGGGCTAAATCAGGAATTCATAATGATATCGCGGATAATGAGGTAGTCTCCGGTTATCCGGCCATTTCTCATCGGCTCTGGTTGAGGGTATGCGCCATTCTGCCCCGTCTGCCGGATTTGGTACGCGAAGTCAGAGCCTTGAGACGGCTGCAGTCAGAAAAAAATGAGCAATTGGAAAAAACAGGAGAAAAACATGCAAGATGATTTTGAACCACTTAATATTGGTGAGATCCTCGATATTCTCCCGCACCGTTATCCCTTTATCCTGGTTGACCGGGTAACAGGGTTGGAGGGGGGAAAATTTATCCGCGGCCTTAAGAATGTGACCATGAACGAAAACTTTTTTCAGGGGCATTTTCCGGCTCAACCAGTGATGCCGGGGGTTCTGATTGTTGAGGCTCTGGCCCAGTTGGGCGCTATTATGGCCTATCAGGCTATTGGTGATTCTGCCAGAGACAAACTGGTTTATTTCGCCGGTATTGATAAGGTAAAATTTCGCCGTAAAGTGGAGCCTGGTGATCAACTTATCCTGGAGGTCAGAACAATTAAACGAAAGTTGGGGATGTGGAGTTTGGCGGCCAAGGCCGAGGTTGACGGTCAATTGGCCGTGGAAGCAAATTTAATGGCAACGATAAGATAAAGACCCGTAAGAAAAATATGAAAATTCATCATACCGCAGTTGTTGATTCTAATACCGAGCTTGATGATTCCGTGTCCATAGGGGCCTATGTTGTCATTGAAAAGGGGGTGACAATCGGTGCTGATACCGAAATCAGTCCCCATACCATTATTGCCGCGAGAACGAGCATCGGGCAGCGAAATATAATAAGTTCATTTACCACCATTGGAACACCGCCCCAGGATTTAACCTATAAAGGTGAGCCGACCAGGGTCAGTATCGGCGATGATAACCAGATTCGGGAATATGTCTCAATCCATCGCGGAACTACCCATGGCCGCGAGATTACCAGTATCGGTAATAACAATATGATTATGGCCTACAGTCATATCGCCCATGACTGTCAGGTGGGTAATAATGTCATAATGGCTAACTGTGCCACTCTGGGGGGGCACGTGGTTATAGATGACTATGCCAATCTCGGCGGTATGATTGCTATTCATCAATTTTCCAGGGTGGGGTGTCACAGCTATATCGGCGGTATGTCCGGTATCGGCAAGGATGTCCCGCCCTTTGTCATTGTCTCGGGGGTACGCAATAAACTAAGGGTCTCCGGGATCAATCGGGTCGGTCTGAAACGCTGTGGCTATGACAACGATACTATCCGTAAGGTGACTGTTGCCTTTGGTTATATATTCCGGACCCCTGAACTTCTGTTGAGCGAGGCCCTTGAGAAGGCGGCGGCGGAATTTAATGATTGTGAACCGGTGATGACCATGATTGATTTCTTTAAGGCTCCCAGTCGGATGGGCGTTGTCCGCAAGTTAAATGGCGACGAATAGAATAGGAATAATCGCCGGCGGCGGACAGTTCCCCCTTCTCTTTACCAAAGCGGCCAAGGCCCGCGGGGTACAGGTGGCAGTGGTGGGTCATCAGGGTGAGACCGATCCTGATCTTGAAAGAGAAGCCGATTGCTTTTGCTGGGTCAAACTTGGGCAGTTGGGGCGGATTATAAAATTTTTCAAGCGGCATGAAATCAGCCGCATCGTCTTTCTGGGGACAATTACCAAGACCCGCATTTTCCGGGATGTCAGGCCCGATATAAAGGGCTTGAGTCTGTGGAATAAAATTGACATTAAACATGATGATTCTATCCTAAGAGCCATTGCCGCCGCTCTGGAAAAAGAGGGAATTGAGGTAGTTGAATCAACCATATACCTGCAGGAATTACTATTCCCCAAGGGGATTATAACTCGTAAGAAGCCAAGCCAGGAACAGATTGCCGATATTAAATTTGGCTGGCGTATTGCCCGGGAAATGGGCCGCCTTGATATTGGTCAATGTGTCGTGGTTCGGCAGCGTACAGTGCTGGCTGTGGAGGCCATTGAAGGCACGGATGCCGCTATCCGCCGGGGCGGTAGCCTAAGCGGCGGTCAAGCCGTGGTGGTGAAGATTAAAAAACCTGGCCAGGATTTTCGTTTTGATCTGCCGGCCATTGGTACAAAGACAATTAACACTATGCGTGAGGTCAAAGCTGTGGTGCTGGCCGTGGAGGCCGGTCAGGCCCTGCTCTTTGATCGTCAGGAAACTGTTCGTCAGGCCCAAAAGGCGGGTATCGTCATGGTTGGGATAAGCGGCAGCCCGGATAATTTCTCTTTTACGGTATGAAAACGGCCATGATTCTGGCCGCAGGCCAGGGCACAAGGCTTCGCCCCTATTCCATATATCGTCCCAAACCCCTCTTTCCCGTTCTTGGCCGTCCTCTTATTCTCCATACTATTGATCTGTTGCGCCGGGCTGGATTCCAGCGGATTATTGTCAATGCTCGTTATCTGGCTCGGCAGATAATAGAGCTCCTGGGTTCAGAACCGGATATCATTATTCAGGAAGAGGTAATTGAGCTGGGCACCGGCGGCGCTCTGCGGCTGGCCATGGACAGTTTTGGCCCCGGCCCCGTTCTTATCACCAATGGTGACATATACCATCATATTGATTATGGGGCTGTCTATGACTCCCATGTCGCGAGCGGTCGTGATCTTACTATGCTCATGCACGATTATCCTCGTTTTAACTCGGTTTTGGTGGATAATGGGGAAATTAAACTCTTCAGGGCTGAACATCATCCTCCCGGCGGTATACTTTTGGCCTATACCGGTATTCAGGTGTTAAAGCCAACCATTCTAACTGACATCAAGCAGGACATTTTTGTAGATATTATTGATTATTATCAGCAATATATAGATGATGGTGGTTTTGTGCGGGCTGCGCTGACCAATGATTTCTGGCATGATATTGGGACTGCGGCTGACTATCTTGCTCTGCATTCCAGGCTCCTGCCCGCCTGGAATGCGCCAGATGGTTGGCGGCGGCTGAATACGACTGGGTTTTATGTGGCAGCGGGCGTTAAGCTCGGCAGGAAGGTCAGGCTGCGGGATTGGGGAATAATCGGTCCGGGGGCGGTTGTGGGCGATGATGTTCGTCTCCAGCGTGTCGTGGCTTGGGATGGAGCGATGGTTCCATCTGGTGCCGTGCTTACTGATCAGATTATCGGCGCATTCTGAAATGCAGCAAAAAAAGCGGCTGTTTAGCGCGATGTATAAAAGTAACAATAACCAAAATATTGCGGATGTGGAGCTTTTAATCAAAAATATACTCCAGCGGACGGGTCTGCTTGCTGAAAAGGATGAGTTTGCTTGTCGATCTTTTGGCGGCGACGGTTCCGACCGTCTTTTTTTTCGCTGCCGGACGGGGCAGAGAAGTCTAATAGTCATCCTGCCGTCTCCAACCCTTAACCAGGCCGTGGCAGAGGCCAGAGCCAGCTTCTTTATCGGCCGTCATCTCTACGACCAGGGGGTGGCAGTTCCCCGCCCCTATGCCTATGATGAGGAAAGCGCCGGGGTTGTTTTTGAGGATATTGGTACAGTGCTGCTCTATGACGAGGTGAGCCGGCCCGCTGCTAAAGAAGCCGCAATTAAAAAATATTATGGTCAGGCTCTGTCTGCCCTGGCCGCCTTTCAGATTAGGGGCAGACAGAAGTTTAATCCTGATTTCTGCTGGGATACCCAGCGTTATGACCGCAGTCTGATGTTGGAGCGGGAATGCCATTATTTCAGCCGGGAGTTCTGCCGGGGATATATGGCAGTCTCGCCTCCTGCCGGGTTGGAGGATGATTTCAACCGCCTTGCTAAGCGGGTTAGCCGGGTGCCGGCTGATTATCTCCTGCATCGTGATTTTCAGTCCCGTAATCTCATGATTTATAAGGATAGTCTCAAAATTATAGATTTTCAGGGCTCTCGTCTGGGGCCGCTGGCCTATGACCCGGCTTCATTGTTGAATGATCCTTATATCAACCTGGCGCAGAACTGGAGGCAGGAACTGTTATCTGAGTATATACGGGAATTAACAAAATATACGGCGGTGAGCGAATTGGAGTTTATGGACTCGTATTATCACATAGCCCTGCTCCGTAATCTGCAGGTTTTGG
>CAZZJP010000003.1:0-33171 GCA_964654555.1 uncultured Desulfobulbia bacterium | reverse complement strand
CCACCGGCGGCACCCTGCTCAAGGTTATTGAGCGGGTGGAGAGCCAGGGCTATAAAGTTGGGCTGGTTATTACCGTGGTTGACCGTCAGGAGGGCGGGGCCGAGACCCTGAAGAAGGCTGGTTATCCTTTAAAGGCTATATTTACCAAGGCCGAACTGGTGGACGGTTAAACGGGAGGCGGCAAATGGCCATGCAATGCAAGAAATGTCAAGGGGAGTTGGAGGTGATACGTTCATGCTGGCGGGTGAGGATGTGCTGCCGGCAATGCGGCTGTGAGTATCAGATCCATGAGGTGGCCGATATTTTAGATGAGGAAACCGAGGAGTTGCTGGCCCGTTATCCCAGCATCATCTATGATTAGGGCCTGTAAAAATATCTGGGTTATCAGCAGGGAATACGATTCTCTCACTAACGGCGGCGCGGTCAGCCGTCTCGTTAGACAACTAACCGCGGCTCTGGCTCGTTCCGGCCGGGATGTCTCCGTTGTTTTGCCGCTTTACGGTTTCATGGAGCCGGAAGATGCCGGCTTTTCCCGGCTGGATCTGTCTTTTGCCGTTGATATGTCCTATGCCCGGCAGGAAAGACGTGAGCCGGTAAAAATCTGGCATAAAAAAAAGGCCGTCGATATCTACCTCATCGACAGTCCCCGCTTCCGGGAGAAAAAGAGTCTATACACCTACACCGCCGCTGAAGCAAAAAAATCGACCGGTATTCAGCAGGGCGACAGGCATTTTGACTATTTCTCCATGGATATTTTACTGCAGAAGGCGGCTGTCTGCCTGATGATCTGTCTCAATCAGAAAGTTGACATTATTCACTGCCACGACGCTCATACGGCGCTGCTCCCGGCTCTTATCCACGAAAATGAAGGGTTTCGGCATTATTTTATCAAAACAGGTTGTCTAATCAGCATCTATAACGCCAAAGCAGACTCGCACCAGGGGGTTGCTGATCTGCCCTTTGCCCAGGCGGTTTCAGGTCTTCCGGCCCGGGTTATCCACAGAAATATCCTTAATAATCAATTTGATCCCCTGCTGGCCGCTGCCGATTACGCTGTTATGAACACCGTGAGTGAGAATTATGCCAGGCAATTAACGGAGACCGATGAAGATGAATTGAGCGGCTGGCTCGGTCACACCCTTATGGGGCGCGGAGTTCGTTTAATTGGGGCGGCAAATGCTGTAAGCCGCGATAATGAAGCCCTTAAACCCGGCGCTAAAAAATATGCCTGGGATAAGCTGAAGAAAAGCTATCTTGATTTATACCTTAAGGCTCTGGTGGTTAATTATAGCTGAAAGCAGCCGATGATTTTCAACCAGCACCGAGAGCCAGTAATTCATCTGTTCGGCATTTGTTGTTATCCGCCAGTGCTTGAATAGATAAGCGGCATCGCCTAAGGGCAGTCTGCCGTTGGCGGGATGAATCTCCAGGGTGAAGCTGAGCTGGTCAAGAGCCAGTAAAGCGGTGACCGCGGTAATAATTTTTTCAAGACCGTTAGGGCCGAACATGGTGGCCAGTTCCTTTTTGCCTTTAAAGGCAAAGGGGATGGGAATTTTGCTGAAAAAGCTCAGATGATCTGAAACCCCGAAAGGGCTGAAGGTCGAAAGAGGGTGGCCGTCATGGAGATGAAAATGCAGCGCCTTGCCCAGGCCAGCCAGTTGCCGAACTACGCTGAGCACCTTGCTTAAAACCTGCTCCACCGTATTCTGGATGTCCATGATGAGGTTGGGAAGTTCAGGGTCGGCGGGGGTAAGGGCGCAAATATCATGCCTTGGATGGGATTGGCGGTATAATTCCCGCGCGTAGTAAATCCCCAAATGACCGACATCAATACAGGCGCTCACCCTTGGCAGATATTTCAGTTGTTCATGCAGCTCACAGAAAACAGCGGGGGCCAGGCCCACCGCGTACTCAACAAAGAGCATGGGCCCGGTCTGACAATTTCGCAGGGCCTGGTCAATTTCGGTAAGAGCGGTCTGGTAGGGCGGGGTGAGGACTTCGGCCTGGTCATGGAGGATAAAACCGTCCACCACTCCCTCAAAGGCGGTCATGTAATGAATAATCCAGGCGCTGTATCTGGGCTCCAGGAGATTTATATCTCTCGGCAGATGCACTGTGACCGGGGCTGTATCATTTGGCCTGAAACGCAGTAACCATTTTAATTCTTCGGGGCTTGAGGCGTAAAATTCCGTTCCTAAACCGGCCTGTTGAAAACGCAGGCGGGCAAGCTCAAGCAGGGCGTCGTCTCCGTCGATCCTTTTCTGAAATAACGCCAGCAGGCGCGGATTTGGTGGCGGCATATGAACAGTTACTCCGTTCAGTGAGCGAGAATTTGGGGGCGTGACTGCACCAGCGAGATATGGTCGCCGGCAATGGCGCCTTCAATATCCTGCGGGCTGCCGAATGTCTCCTCTATCAGGCAGCCTATGGCAGTCAGGCGTTTGGCCGTCCGAATCCGTACCTTTTTATTTGTTGACAGGCTGCAGGTAGAATAGTCGACGGTTTTCGCGGCCATCCCCCCCTCGCGGCCGGCCCACAGGGCCTTACTGAAATCGGCAAAGGCCAGCATGGTTGGCTGACCCGTTTTTTTGTCGCATACCATGCGGTAGGGTGTGCCGGGGCACCCGGCACCGGCCAGGGTTTCGCCCTGACCGGCCGCAAGTTCCAAGTAAACCTCGTTGTGCTTGCCGGTGACGGGATTGACGGTATGCATAACAAAGGAATAATCAGGTTTAAGCATCTGCTGAATAAGGACTGCCATATAGGTATGCTCTGTGCTGATGCCGTTTTGCCGCCGGCTGAGGACAGCCCGGCAGGTCCACAGGGAGGCCCAGACCTCACGCAGCGTCTCTGCCGTATGATCGGGGTCAACGTTGGCTATTGACTCGTACAGGCCGGCTCCGGATATGGCGGCCAAATCTTCACAACTGCTGCTTGAGCGCACCATCAGCCGCTCCCCGGCCGCGAATTTTTTCTTGACCGCAGTGCTGATCTGGTCATAGTTCAGCGCCGCCAGCATCTGGCGTAAATCATCCTCCGCCGCTTGAAAATCCTTTTTGTCATTCAGTTTATTTATCCTTTGTTTAAAAGACATGTATTGCCTGGTTAAGCCAGCGGCATCTATGGCTGTCTCCATAACCCCAAAGGGGACGACCACTCCTGCCGGAGTATTAAAATCAGCATCTTTTTTTTGGGTTAGTTCATGCAGCCTTCTAAGTCCGTCAGCTTTAGCACCGCCATTAGCCGGAGTTATCCTGGTCAGCTCAAGAACCTGGGGATGATGGGCGATGAGCAGGTCGGATAAACCGGTGAGTCTTGTTTTAGGCGGTTTCCGGGTAGGTTTCCCAGTCGTTTTTTTAGTAAATGTTACCGATTCAGCAGTGGCCGTGATGGTGAGGTTCTTGCCCGCCTGCCGGCTGAGTTCTTTAAACAACGACATATCTTCAGCCACCATTAGAACGACTCCTGCCTGGCGGGCGCGGATGGCAAGGTGACTTAGGTGCGGTAGGTGACGGGCAAGGATGAGAGCGCGGACTCCCTGGGGAATGCTCTCATCACCTGCCGTCCGCTTGAGCAGGGCTATTCGGGGGCCGCCCCCGGCGGCCGGCAGATCGTCAAGGGTGACGGCCGCGCTCAGGATGCCGCCGGCAAGTCCTGGGCTGATTACATCCCAGAGCGGCAGGCCGGCGATACGCCTTATGCTTTTTAAGAGCAGGGCGTTGAGCTTTGATAACTGAAAGATGAGATCAGCGCGAATATCACCCTCGCAATATAATTCAACAGTGTGACCGGCCACTTTCAGGGTCTGGCCCAGTATTTTGGTTTTTTTATGAAATACCCTTAGTATCATTTCGCTGTAACTGTCCGCTAAACGCTGGCTGCGGGCCAGGGTCGCCTTGAGCCGCAGCAGATAGTCGCGTACCCTGGGATCAAAATTGCGCCGCCATGCCGTCAGTTCATTGATTATGGCCGTACACTCTGCCGTTTCCACCCCGTTTAAGCGGATATTGTTCACATTCATAATCAGGGATTCGAGGACTTTCTTCCAGGGCAGCTCCTGATTATTTTCAAATTGTAAGCGATCTCCGGCCTCCTGTAAACGCTTACTAAGGCGGGTTTGCGAGTTGCCTGCCGGTTTAGCCCTGTGATCAATTACTTCAAATTCAGTAATTATTTCACTCAACAGAACAAAGGCGTAATCCGCCAGCCCTATGTCCGTCAGGCGCATATTTTGCATCTGAGGACTGGCATCCGGTTGTAACTGTTGCGATAATTCGGAGCGCAGTTTGGTTAGCAGTTTAAGAAGGGCGGCCTGTTTGCCTGGCTTGGCAGCCGCCGCCTTGGCCTTTAGAAAACGCTGGATGATTGGCGTGATTTCATTATTACCCCGGCATATTTTATTGAGCCGTTGCTCAAGGGCCTCAGCGTTGAAAAATTCCCGCAGTTCCTGGTGAAATATCTTGAACTGTTCCACAAAGGGCCGGGCATATTCGGCCCCCGGCGCGGTAATTCGCCGCAGGATATTCTCCGAGGTGGTCAAGTCTTCCGGCCCGGCGCAGCGGTGCAGTTTATTCTGCAGGGTATGTTTGATCTCTTTTTTCAACTCTGGGGGAATGTCGTTGCGGTGGGCAATGTCTCTTATTCTCGTTAAAGGCTCAGCCCTGGTAAAGGCACTGCCACAGGATGGCAGCCAGGGATAAATATGCCGTAGGATAAAGGCCTTATCCGGGGAGGTATGGGCAAGCAGTAGTTCCTGAATCTGTTGAGAGAGGAGGGCATGGCGGCTGGGTCTGAAATGGCGGCCGTCTTCAGTACAGACAAGGGCACCGGTACCAATGAAACGCAGATAGATGGCGAGATAAACGAGATCATCAGCAGTCAGCTCCGGATTCTCCCGCAGCAGTTGATAAATTCCATCTAATTTCTGGCGCCAGCTTTGCCTCTGTTGATCCGCTTCCACCAGCATTTTTACAAAGCGGAATTCATCAGTCGCCGGTATCGGCAGTTTGGGGGAAGATTTTCTTTTTTTTACCGGAACCGGCGGTGGTTCCGGTAAAAACGTAAAGCCGGCTATCATCTGCGTGAGCCTGTCGCGGGCCATATTAAGCAGGCCGGGAGGATCAGGCCACTGCTCAAGAATAATAACACCTTGATAAGCGCGTTTGGCAAGGCGGTCAAGATAAAGGCGTACCCCTTGATCATTCTGAGCGGCCGGGCCGGTAAAAATTACGAGATGAGTGTCACGATCACCATAATTTTCATGCAGATGGGCGTGAATAATCGGCACCTGTCTGTCAAGACGGTCTAAAAAGCCAATATAATCATTTTGGGTAGTGGAGCATAAATTGGCATGCCCCAGGTCAATACACATGCCGACATGATCCAGGGTTGTATCCTTAATTTCTCTGAGCAGGGCAAATAACTGGTTAAAGTCTTCCGGACTCGTAAGGGGGGTGTTTTCAATGGCGAGTTGCAGCCCGGCCGCCCGGCAGTAATTGCAGATGGGCAGGATGGCCCGCACATAATCCGCCAGGCCGTGTTCGGTATTCAGGTGAATATTCAGCAGAACAGCGCCAATCTCTCTGGCAAAATCAATATTGTCAAAAAAAATCTTTTGGCTCTCTAACTGAGAGGGATCTGCCCGCGATGAGGCATGCATGGTTAAGGTAATGTCATTGGCCAGGGCCGTTTTTTTTATGAAACTGCGCCTCTCTGTGTCTATGTCGCCTAAGTCCCAGCCGGCGCCGGACTCCTTTTTATCGGGAAACCACTCAAAGGCGCCGAAATGATTTTCAACGGCATAGAGAAATGGCGCGAGCGGTGTCAAGGCCATGAAGGCCGTCTGGTTGCCTACGCGGATGGATTTACGGGTGTTTTTAGTCATTTATCTGCCTCTTAAAGGTGTTATTTAACAAGCATTGTCAGCGGCTGGCCGTTGGTATTAGCAACTAACTGGAGTATAAGTGATTTTGTCGGAGTAGTCTCCGAAAAACGTGTATACCAAAGCTGCCGGACAGATTAGTTTACTGCCTTACATGAATCAAGCTGAGACTATAGTGATTTAAGCGGACTATACGGCTCTAAAAAAATCTGGATCAGATAAAAATAAAGTGGGTGCAGCATGGACAATTTTTTATGAAAAAACAACGTAACTATTCAGCGTGATGTCTAAAAGTAACAATAACCGCCGAACTGTAACTGTTCAGCAGTGCTCCAGGTTCGTTCATTTAGGACTTTGACGCATACTTTCGTATTCGAGAAGGCCGAAATGGGCGAAGATGGGGTGCTGCTGAATAGTTACAAAACAACGGGGGTGTCGCATCAAAAAATAAAAGGACAAACCTTGCCTGCCCTACCACAGGACGCGGCCCCCTTTTATTGTTTATGGCTGACTATTCTCATTACAAGTGTGGTTGACTTTATCGCGGCAGCCCGCTAAAAACAAAATGAGAAAAAATAAGTGGAAAAATCAGGAGTAAATTATGTGGGCTCACCCTCCAAATATCCAGCCCCGTCTACATCGAGGCGAGCAGTTTGTCTTCTGGCTGCTCTTTGTCTGCTTTGGGGCCAAAACCGCCTGGCTGGCAGTTAATATTGGCCGGGGAGTATTCCCCGATGAGTCAACTTGGCTCGGCATCAGCCGTCTCTTCTCTGCTCATATTCTGCCGCCCTCCGATTCTTCGGCCTCATATCATCTTGGTCTTGTCACCCATATACCTGATCTCTACTTTTGGCTCATGGGGAGAATTTTAAACCTTAATGTGTTCCCCCTTTCAGATCTTATATTTTTGCGTCTCGTCAATGTTGTTCTTGGTCTGATAGCCATATTTTTTGCCTGGCGGCTCATAACTCTGCTGATAAACAGTTCGGCGGTGCGTCTTCTCTTTATGGTCATGATGACCAGCACCATGATGCTGACCTTCATCTATGGGGCGGTGAATTATGATAACCTTTCCACTCTGCTGGCTGTTACTTCTCTTTATTATCTGAGCCGTTTTCTCAGAGATCATCGCTATAACGATCTTATAAGCTGGGCCATTCTTACTCTGGCGGGAACTATGACTAAAAATGTCTTTCTGCCCTATGCCGCCGCCATGGCAATCGTATTGACTGCTCAGAGATGGAAAACTTTATGGGAGATCATGGTCCGCGGCTTGCGCTCCCCTCTCTGGATCAACCGGTTTAAACTGCTGGCGCTTCTGACTCTGTTGGCTTTGAATCTGAATCTTTATCTTGGTAATATGGTACGTTTCGGCCGATTACTGCCTGCCATGAATATGGTTTTGCCTCTGGATGCCTGTCTCCAGAATCGTTTATTTACCAGGGGCTATGTGGAGCGTGAATTTAAAAATGGCAGGTTGGATTTGCTTGCCGCTCAAAGACTTGCCCTGCAGATAAGAAATCCCAACGACCGGGCGGATGCCCTGAGTATGCTTATGGAGGCCCGGCGGGTAAAGAGTGCCCCGCGCACGGCCCTTATGGGCCGCCTGTCTTACAGCCGTTCCTGGCTCAGGTATATGTTCGCCCGTACCTATGGTGTCGCCGCTCAGCTCTCTATGTACAAAAAGCCAGGGGTCATAAGACTGTATTATGCCTTTTTTCTCCTGACCGCCGCCTTGTTCTGCTGGCGTTGGCGGCCTGGTACTCCCCCTGGTCTCGGGGCGCCGCTCTTTATAACCTTGTTTTATCTCGCCATCCTGATGCAGGTGGTGAATTATAGTATCTACAGCCAGTCAGGAATGATGGGGCTGGCCATTACCGGCCGTTATCTCTTTCCGGTTCTGGCGCCATTATATATACTCCTCTCCTATGGCCTGTTATACCGTATGCCCCGCTGGTGGCAGTGGACGGCGGGAGGGACGGCGGCTCTGCTCTTTATCTATGGCGATTTCCCCTGGTTTCTTCAACATCTGACTCCGGTTTGGCTTGGGTAATTATGGTTTTATCTGATTTTAAAGGAGAAAATAATAAATTTGCCGACTGGCCGGCCTGGCTTGCTCTCCTGTTGATTATACTGGCCACTGTCTGGCTGCGCTGGCATTTACTCGGTGCGGCTCTGGAACGTGATGAGGGGGAATATGCCTATGGCGGTCAGCTTCTGCTCCAGGGAATTCCACCCTATACCCTGCTCTATAATATGAAACTGCCGGGGATTTACGCACTCTACGCCTTGATGATCAAACTGCTGGGGGCAAGTCCCTGGGGGATACACGCAGGATTGCTCGTGGTGAATATCATTAACTGCGTGCTTATCTTTCTCATTGGCCGCCGTCAGGCCGGAGCCCTGGCCGGGGTGGCGGCGGCCGGAGTATTCGCTGTTTTGAGTATGGGGATGCCGGTACAGGGGATATTTGCCAACGCCGAACATTTTGTGATTATGGCGGTTCTGAGCGGGGTTTTATTGTTGCTCACAGCCCTTGACCGCCAGTCGGTCTGGGCTATGGCGGCGGCGGGATTTATGTTTGGCTGCGCCTTTATTATTAAACAGCACGGTCTCTTTTTTATTCTCTGGGGGGCCTGTTACGGATTGGGCCGCTGTCTGCTGGCCCGGCGGCCGGGAGATCGTCCGCTGGCTTGGGCTTTGTCCTTCAGCGCTGGTGTCTTCCTGCCCTATATCATTACCTGCTTGTGGCTTTATGAGGCCGGGGTATTCTCTAAATTCTGGTTTTGGACAATAAAATACGCCAGCCGTTACAGCACTATGCTCTCATGGGACAGCGCCTGGCATTTATTAAGCGGCCGGACGCGCGATATTATCAGCGCCGCCCCCCTTCTCTGGTTAAGCGCCGGGGCCGGATTTGTTGTGCTTGTCTGGCGCTATCGTGGTTCTCAACTGTTTTGGCTGTTATCTTCTTTCACTGTTTTCTCGGCCATGGCGGTGGCCATGGGCGGTTATTTCCGGCCCCATTACTTTATTTTTATTCTTCCGGCCGCCGCCCTGCTGGCTGGTCTGCCTTTTCTGCTTTTAAGTGAAATAATGGCGGATCGCGGTAACAGGATTGTTCAATACGGTCTGCCCGCTGTTCTGCTCATTATGTTTTTGTGGGCCAGCCTCTACAATCAGCGTCATTTTTTGTGGGAGAGTACGCCGGAGGCGGCGGTGCGGGAGACATATTGGCCCAATCCCTTTGTCGAGTCCCTTATTATTGGTAATTATCTAAGAACTCACGCCAATAAGCATGACCGTCTTATGGTATTTGGCTCGGAGCCGCAATTATATTTTTACAGCGGTCTCAAGTCAGCCAGCGGCTACATCTATATGTACCCGCTCATGGAAAAGCAGAATTTCGCCCTTACCATGCAGCGTGAACTTATAAAGGAGGTGGAACGGGTCAAACCGCGGTATCTGATTATGGTCAATATTAATTACTCCTGGCTCCGGCGCCGGACATCTAAGACCTTGATATTTAAGTGGCTTCCTGGTTATCTTAAAAAATATAAACGGGTTGGCCTGGTGGAGATTTATCAGGATCAGAGCCGATATTCGTGGTTGTCCACGGTAGCCTGGCCGCCGGCTTCGCCATACTGGATAGAGATAATGCGTCGTAAACCTGGCCAATGAAATCAGTTCTATTTTCTGATATTATGGTGTATTTTCAAACAGGCAAAAAATGTAATAATCGCTGTAAATTCAGAAAGCGCGGATTATGGACTGGCTGCGTCTTCCAAGCTGCAAAATGTACAACGTCTTAAATTTATTACTTTTGAAAGAGAGGCCGGAGTCTTCCGGTTGTTTGGCTGAATAGTTAGCAAAAATTATTATGTACTATATATTATTGGTAATAATCCTTTGTTTTTCCACATCATGTCTGGCGGCGGGTCAGGCGGCTCCGGCCGCTAAATGTCTCAAGGGAGACTGTCGTAACGGCCGGGGTATGCTCCTCATGCCAAATGGCGACAGGTATATCGGTTCCTTTAGTAAGGGACTTGCCAGCGGTTCGGGAATTGTTATCCTGAAAACAGGAATCACCATTCAGGGCGTTTTTCTTAAAGGGATCAGCATGGGGCATGGAGTTAAGACCTGGCCGGATGGCAGTAGATATGAGGGTCAGTTCTATAATTTTCTGGCCAATGGTCAGGGAAGTAAAAGGCTTCCCAATGGCTCATACTGGAAGGGGTTGTGGCGTAACGGGGTGTTTTACCGTGGCCGTGGTCTGTTGATAGACCCAGATAACTACCGTTATGAGGGAGATTACAAACATGCCTTATTTGCTGGTAAAGGTACCCTTGTTAAGCCCAATGGTGATAAATACGTGGGGAGATTTAAGGACGGCAAATATAATGGGACTGGTAAGTTGGTCATGACTGACGGCCGGATTTATGTGGGGAAATTTAAGGATGGGCGCTACTCGGGGATTGGTAAATTGGCCTTTCCCAACGGCACCTGGTACGAAGGGAGCTTTCAAAACGGTAAATATGAGGGCAGCGGTCAATTGACCAATATAGACGGCAGTAAATATAAGGGCGATTTTAAGGCTGGCAAGATTACCGGGCATGGTGTTTTGAAGATGAATAACGGTGCGGAGTATCGGGGGATGTTTGTGGATGGTAAATTTCAGGGGCATGGCCTTCTTACCACTAAAAAGGGTAAGCGCCTTGAGGGTGATTTTGTGGGGGGGGTGTTTGTTGAATTCTCAGATCACAAGGCCCCTCGGAGACTTGCCCCCACTGCTTTCAGTTTTGCTGTTGAAGAACGTTTGAAACCGGCCCTTACCGCCGGGGCGCGAGTTGTAGAAAAGAAAGACAAATGAGACTGATATTACTTATATTCACTGCTGTTTTCTGCTTGGTAGTTCAGGGGGCTGCCACGGCGGCTCCGGCAGGGGCAGGGGCCGTCTCTTCTTCGCTGAGCCTGCCTCGCAGCGGCCAGGTAAATTGCTATAGCCCCAAAGGCGCTTTTGTGGAATGTAAGGGCTCCGGGCAGGATGGCGAGCAGCAGCGCGGGGTGGTGTGGCCGAATCCACGGCTCAATATTAAGGCCGACGGCACCTTCAGCGACGCATTAACCGGGCTTATGTGGCTGGCCAATGGTAAGTGTTTGAGCTCCCATTCCTGGTTGGGCGCAAAGAGAGAACTTAGGGCCTTAAACAGCGGCTCATTAAAGGGATGTTCGGGTTACAGAGGTAGTTATAAGGACTGGCGTCTGGCCACGGTTCAGGAGTTGGCCGGCCTCCTGGATTCTGGTGCCAAGGTTCCGGCTGATTATCTCAAAAGCCTGGGTATTAAAATGTTTGCCGGCCCTTACTGGAGTGCCACCTCTTACCAGAATCCATTAGATGCCTGGCTGGTTGATTTCAGTGATGGCAAAATAGTATTCGAAAGTAAGGTCAAAAAATCATTTGTGTTACCGGTTCGCGGGGGGCGGCCGACGGTTAAGAGTGCGGCAGGCGTTGGCTCCAAGACGCGAACCTGGTTCGTGGATAATCATGATGGTACTGTTTCTGATACCAGTACTGGTCTCATGTGGCTGCGTGATGCCCGATGTCTGCGCGGGTTGAGCTGGTCTGACGCTTTGAAGGAGGCGGGCAGTTTCCCCGCAAAGGCCAAAACTCAATGCCTGGGCTATAAAGGCAGTTATCGGGGTTGGTTATTGCCTGACCGGGTGGAATTGATGAGCCTGGTGAATTTTCAGACTGATTTTCCTGCCACCTTCCGGGCGGTGTTTGCTGATACTCCCTTCGGTGATTATTGGACATCCACCACGGCAGTTGCCAGTCCCCGTAAAGCCTACACCATTAACTTTGACACCGGTGTCATGAGCAGCCAGGCTAAGGACAGATCCTTGGGGGCCATACTGGTAAGAAGGATAAGCCAAACCCCGCTGCCTCTTAGAATCACCACCATGAAGGCCAGGGAGTCTAATAACCAGCGAGCCTATTTCCTTACCCTGGCCTCGAAGTTCAATGATGACATCGCCTGGCCCCCGTACCCTCGTTTTCTGAGCGATGGAGATGGAACCAGCATGGATCGTCTTACCGGTATTACATGGCTTAGCGATGGTAATTGTTTTGGCCGGAAGTCGTGGCCGGAAGCATTCAAGACCATAAAAAAATTTAATAATAAACCTTCCACCTATAAATGCGCAGGCTATGACGGCACCTTTAGTAACTGGCAGCTGCCGACTATTGAGGATTTAGAGACTCTGATTAATCCCGTCGTGCGGGACAGCGCTGTCTGGTTGAATGCCCAGGGGGTGAAAAATGTGCAGGGTGGAGGCGATTATTGGTCGGCAACTGAGACCAGTATTAATATCTATTATGCCCATGTCATAACCTTTGGCCCCTATCCGAAAACAGTTAAGGATTTCCCCAAGTCCATGAAATTTTTCCTCTGGCCCCGGCGGGAGGGTATGATAAATACCGACCGGAAACCGTTGCTCACCCTGACGGTTAACGCCCTTAGCGGCGCTCTGCGTTTAAGCCAGGGGACACCGCTGTCTATTGTGGTTTATCTCCACACCTTCGGCCTCATGTCCCCGGCTGATTTCTGGTTCTGGTATGATACGCCGGATGGCCATAAACTTTGGCTGTCAAAGGCCAGGGATTGGAATGAAAACAAGATCCCGGTCTACCATGGGCCGTTGTTTAATCTGCGGCATTATGAAATATATCGCAGTGCGCCCAACCATCTGGCCCCAGGGCGTTATGTCTTTCATTTTGCGGTGGATGCCGCAGCCAACGGGATTCTTGATAAAGATAGATTTGAGGCCAAAGCCGTGGTAATCATTACTAAAAAAGGGGCTGTTAAGCAAAAGAGCCGGGGGACAGTCCGGCCCTTGGTTCACTGATGATAGCTGTCGAATAGGCAATTATTTCTGATGACCGCTTTACTCTGTAAGGGCGGGTGCGTCCAGACCGGTTTTTCTGCTGATTTTTTGTCAATTCGTCAAATCCAGGTGGTAATAACTTCCCTGTTTCAGCCACTTTGCCATATTAAGGGCCAGGGTATGGTTATCTCCCGTTAGGAAACGGTTCTGGAAGATGGCGTCATCGGCAAAAATAATGAAGTGGCCATGCCCCAGTTGGCCGGTGACAATTTCGCTGAAGGCCTGAACCGCATCCCCCGCGTCAAGTTTTTGGTCATGATTAAGGTCAACCCAGGCCCGGGGACTGGTGCGGGCGATGACATTGGCCGCCAGGCGGGTGTTCAAGGCCCAGGCCCCATACAGATTGATTCGGGACAGCCCTCTGGTCAGCGGGTGGGGGGCCAGATTTGTCACGTAGAAATTGGTATTGCCTGGAGGGGAAAGCAGATTAGTCCTTTCGTGGACAATATTACTGGATATTGCCACGCCAAGTGCCGTTAGCAGCCCGGCTGTCGGTGAGGCAATATGAAGCATTACCACCAGCTGGCCGCCTTTGTTTATAAAATTCTTGATGGCGGCTATTTCCATCCGGCTGCAGGGCTGAAAGGGGCCGGATATTATCAGGGTGGATATCCCCCTTAATAATTCAGTAGTCAAGGGTCTGGCAGATGACTTGACGATGAAACCCTGGTTCTTAAATATTGCCGCTAAATTAGAGAGGTCAAGGGCCTTATTCTGCTCAATCAGAAAATGTTGTTTGTGGCTCTCGTCGAAGAGCAGAACCGGGGCCGTTGGCTTTTTACTAAAGGCGGCATGGGGGGCGAGGATTATGAGTAAGATAATTAGTGCTTGCAGCATGTTAGTCCTCCTCTAAGGCGGGGGTGAAAGGCGGCGGGTCAGCTTATGGGCAGGGAGATGGTAAAAGTGGTACCCCGTGCCGAGGTCTCTGTTACCTCAATATTCCCCCGGTGTTTTTTCATGATTCCATAACTGACCGAGAGCCCTAACCCGGTTCCCTCCACCGCTGGTTTGGTAGAAAAAAACGGCTCAAATATATGTATGAGATCGTTATCCTGAATGCCCTTACCGGTATCTTTGATATGCAGGAGGGCCATATTACCGATAACCTCCGTTGAGATACTGATAACACCCTGACCGGGATAAATTGATTCCTGGGCGTTGTTCAGGCAGTTTAAGATAACCTGTTTAATTTGATCTACCACCGCCGTAACCTTGGGCATTTGAGTTTGATAATCTTTCTTAACAAGAATTTTATTTTCTTTAAAGCTTTTTTTACAAAAAAGCAGCATATCGTCGATGGCCTTGTGAATATCCATGGGCGAGGCCGCGCCGCTGGTCGGGCGGTTAAAGTTCTGCAGATTGCTGATTAAATCCTTAACCCGTTGGCATTCCTCAATGGCGAGGTCTAACATTTCGGAGTCATCTTGATCCATAATGGCGGTTTTATGCAGTCCGATGAGGAAATTCCTGATCCCGATAATGGGGTTGCCGAATTCATGGGCGATGGAGGCGGCCAATTTGCCGACAGCGCTTAGTTTCTCGGCGTGAAGTAATTGCTCATAGGTTTTTTGGAGCTGCATGGTGCGCTCTTTGACCTTTTTCTCCAGAATATCCTGATAGAGCAGGAATTTTTCCTCCATCTCTTTGCGGTCGGTGATGTCCTGCAGGGTTTCAATTGCCCCGATTATTTCGCCCGCCCGATTAATGAGGGGTGCGGCGGTAAAAAAAAGCCACTTGTACTCTCCCTGCCATTCAAAGCGATCCTCTACTTCATAGGAGTTTTTCAGCAGAACTGAGCGCCGGTATTTATGGTCATAGAAGCGTTTTATCTCCCGCTCCGGGGCCTTTTCGAGAACTAAATCAGCCATGGTGGGCCGTTTTTGGGAGTAAAAGGCCCGCCACTGGACATCACGGCCGATTACCTCTTTATCGGAGAGTCCCGTTAAGCGGGCCAGGGCTTTGTTCCAGTGCGTAATCCGGTGATTTTTATCAAGTACGAAGGTGGGGATGGAGTTACCGTCAATGATCTGGCTCAGGCGCTCTTTACTCTCTGATAACTTTTCCTGGGCAATTTTTCTCTCTGATATCTCGCGAGCCAGGATAATGTTGGCTTCTATCTGATCCGCCCCGTCAATAAATTGGTTTTCCAGGGCTTTGTATAAATCACGCAGCTCATTTATCTGGCTCTGTAACGGGGTGATATCCCTGACTAACAATGACCAGCCAGCCTCATCAACTGCGGTGGATTTGGCAAATGATAATTGCCAGTATCTTACCTTGTCGTTTTGAATTAATGAGATGATATTATCCTCACCGGCCGGCTGGCCGATATAGAGCCGCCATAATTCACGGTAGCGGTTGGGAAGCAGGCCAAAGACGTTACCCCCGACAAATAAATCATCGGCACTCAAGGACTTGAAGAATTCCTTAAAGGCTGGATTAAAAAAGACTATTTTGCCGGTGGAGTCACAACATAGGGCGCCTTCCGGACGTTGGGAAAAAATGGTATCAAGGTTTAAAATATCCATACGTTCCTATAATAAATTAAGAATAACTATACAACAGTATATCTGGGGACTTATGGTACAATCAGGTGTTTTCCTGCGAAACAAAACAATGGGGAATATACTATCTGGCAATCACGGGGGGCAACCCTTGGCCTAACACCGGGCAAGGGCGTTACCGTGAGGCTGGGCCAGAAGGAGGTCTAAATATAAACTTGTGAGCTGACGAACAGTTATATAAGGCCGATTCCCTGGACAAGGCAGCACACACAACTTGTCAATTTTCCTCACTGTTCCCTTTGTTGGTTGTTGAACGTATGTGTTGTATATTTGCAGTTTTTCAGCAATCAGATAACCGACAACTTCATGAAAAAAGGCCGTCGATGAATATTTAATCATCGGCGGCCTTAGATTTTAATGAAGAGGATTAGTAAGTAGATCCTCAATCATAGTTTACTTAACTATATTATTATACTCCCTCAGGTAAGGCTGCAGTACGGAACCCGGTGCCGGGGCACCATGCATACGGCCCCGGATATCATGGGCGGTACCATGGCAGGCTCCACATTTACCGCCAAACTTCTTGAGCATATCCTCGCCGTGCGGTACGCCGTGACAGCGCTGACACTTGGGAAGCTCACCATGATGCGGATGGCAGAAGGTGCAGGTCAATTTTGAATGACGAGTATTACTTGCTATTAGAGTCTTGTACTCCTTAGTGTGACAACCACCGCAGATGGACTTGGGATCGGTGGGCGAGAAAGTCACATTCAGCGGATTATGTGGATCGGTATGACAACGCAGACACTCAGAACCCTTCAAATTCTTGCGGTGACCCTTATGGTCATGACATTTGAAGCAGGACGGAATCTCGCCGTGCCGAACATGACATTTAGCGCAGGTAAGCAGTTTGAAATGCTTGGAATCAGCCTTCTTCAGATCCGCGTATACCTTGGCATGGCTTGGATTCATATGGCAGCTGGCACATAATTTCTTGGGTGTGTTGGGTGCGTAAGAAATCTGCAAAGGTTTATGAGGACTGACATGACAGCTCAGACAAACCTTGTTGGTGGGATTACCGGCAATATGATATACCTCGCCGCCGTCCTCACTATGGCACATGGTGCAATTTGGAATATAGCCGTGTTTGGTGTGACAGTCGGTACAATCCAGCTCACTATGCTTGCTCGGGTATTTCTTTAAATCCGCGGGCGGTCCCGGATGGCAGTTGATGCACATATCACCGGTGATATTGGGCAGATTCAACGGGCTGTGAGCATTGGAATGACAATTGTGGCAGTTAACCACGAGAGGCTTGTTACCGTGTGGATGACCGTGACAGGCAACACATTTAGGCAGGGCATCCTTGTAGCTTACCCGGCCGGGGGAGTAAGTGTGATAAACCTCATGACAGAAGGTACAAGGCTTTTGATGACGATGACCCTGGGCCTTCAAAAGCTTGAAAACTCCAATATGACATTGAGCGCATTGCCTCATCTTCAATGGTTTAATGGTTTGGTCATACAGAGCTGGCCGCGGTGGTATTGTTTTGATCTTAGCGGTCAGAGCCACCTTGGTCAACCGGGCCTGAACCTGGGTTGTGGTCAGCATAACCGAGGCAAATAATAGAGCCGCCAGTACAGTTATGAGTTTTGTGCCTTCTTTTAGTTTCTTCATATTCCCCCTCGCCTTTTTCTTCATTCTTGATTTTATCTTATATGACGCCAGACAGATTGACGCCAAAACCATTTAAATTAATAGATCGTGCGGGCTACGGTGACATTTCAGACAATTGTTATTAAAGCGTGACAGAATAGTTTCTGAATGGACATTCTGATGACAGTCCTGACACTTTGGTACAGTAGGATGCTTGTTCTTATGACAGAAGGCGCATTTTAATTTACCATGTTTTGTTTTACTTTTGGAGAGCAGCTTAAATATTTTTGAGTGACAGGCTCCGCAGTATTTATTGGGTATATTGCTGGCATAATGAATATTTAAGGGGCTATGAGGCTTATGACAGCGCAGGCAATCTTTAAACACCATGAATGGGGCGTGGGGTTTATGACATTGCAGACAGCGTTTAATCCGCTTATGCTTCTTGGGATGGCAGAATGTACAATTTTTCTGGGAATGCTTGCTTGGATATTCTTTGAATTCCTTACCCTTTTCTGGATGGCAGGTCTCGCAAGCCTTATTTACCCAGTGTTTGTTGGGAATGGTTATGTTTAAGGGCGTGTGAGGATTGCGATGGCATTTAAGACAGACGGAACGCGTACCAAGGGCAAAATGCGCCTGAGCCGAGGGGTCATGGCACATGGAACATTGGGGAATGGTCTTGGTGCCGCTTGGCAGATGATCAATATGGCAGTCAAGGCAGGTGACATCTGTTTTATGCTTGCCGCCAGCCCGTTTAATATCGGCGGGTTCCGATCTATGGCATTTTATACAATCGGTATTCAGCAGTTTGTGGGTAGCGTCCAGGGCCATGATCTTCTTGGTCGCGGCCCGGAGCTGGGCGCTGCTTGCAGCTGCTGAGATCTGAGCCGCCTCAATCGACAGGGGCAGAACGACGGCCCAAAGCGTAACGACCAGGAAAAAGCAGATAATCCTGGCGGCGCTGTCGTTTAAAGAGGCTTTTCTGATCATAAAAATCTCCTGATTGAGAACAATTTTAAAACTGCTTTTCTCTAACACAACTTATTGCTTACCGCAAGTTAAAAAGCGAGCCCGCGGGGTATGGACAGGCGGTGGTCAGGCAACGGGGTAAGCGCGGTTAAGCGTTACCCGAGGTCAGATTTTCAATTAGGGCCATAAAATCTTCTATTACCAGGGGCTTTGCCATAAAATTTACCTCCGGCCGGGCAAGTATTTCCGGGGAAAGAAGACTATTCGTATTGCCGCTGATAAAGATGACCGGCAGGCGGCGCAGGTTTTTGTGTATGACCTCATATATTTCCCGGCCGTTTCTAAGGGGCTGGAGCAGGTCTAAAACCGCCAGGTTAATCTCATCCTTGTGGTCAATGAAGAGGCTGATAGCCTTTTTGCCATTCGCGGCGCTGAGAACATTAAAGCCCGCCTGCCGCAGTTGAATAGTCAAGGAGTTACGAACCATTTCTTCATCGTCAGAGAGTAGAATCGTACCGCGGGAAGCGGGTCTGGCCGGGGTCTTCTCTTTAATGCCGGTACCGGCCTTGAGCGGAGAACATGTTTTGTGGTCAGCTTGAGCTGTATCTGCCGGCGGCGGGGCGGGCAGGGCTGTAATTTTCAGGGGAGGAGTAATTGATACTGAACCGCGTTTCACCGGGAAATAAGCCGCGAAGGTTGTTCCTTCTCTATCAACGCTTTGGACATCAAAAAAGGCCCCGTGCTTTTTGACAATATCGTGGATAATGGCCAGGCCTAAGCCGGTTCCCTTGGAGGGGTCCTTGGTAGTGAAAAAGGGCTCACATATTCTGTTCAGGTCGGCTGGATTAATTCCCTCGCCGTTATCGGCAACGCTGAGCTTCATGTAACATCCTGCTGGGATCTTATCAATATTGCCGTTGATGAGAGGCTCGACCTCTACCGCCCGGCTGACAATCTTGATGGTTCCACCGCCCGGCATGGCATCTCTGGCGTTGGTGCAAAGATTAATCAGCACCTGTTCCAGTTGATGCTTGTCTGCCGCTATTGGTAAATCATCCCCGGCAAGTTTAATCTGGAGGTTGATATCCTCGTCTACCAGGCTGCGCAGGATGTCGGCTATGCCGGAGATAATTTTATTCAGGGAGGCGGTACGCAGGGCAACATTCTGCCTTTTGCCGAAAGACAGGAGATTGGCGGTGAGATTTTTGCCAAGTTTGGTGGCGATGTTTATGTATTTGATATAGTCACTGGCGGTTTTATTGCCGCGGTTCTCTTCGGCCAGCAGGTGGCTGAAGGTATTGATGGAGGCCAGCACATTGTTGAAATCATGGGCGATACCACCGGCGAATCGCCCTAAGTATTCTAAGCGCTGGGTGTGGCTCAGGCGTTCCTCAAGCTTTTTGTGTTCGGTAATATCAATACTGCTTCCCCGGCGTCCCAGGAACTGGCCGTTGATATATATGGGGCTGCAGGTATGGGTGAACCAGCGAACCTGTCCGTCTTTGGTTATTACGCGGAAATCGGTGCCGTTATGTTCCGGATCGTCTATTTTATGCAGGTGGCGGCGATACATCTCTTTGTCGTCGGGATGAATTATATCTAATAATAATTTCGGGTTATACATGAATTCCCGGCGGGAATAGCCGGTTAGCCTTTCACAGGAGGGGGATATAAAGGCCAGTTGATTATTGTCCTTTATCCAATATTCAAAATTATAGGCGAATTCAGATACAATACGGAATTTTTTTTCACTCTCAGTAATTGTTTCCTGATAGCGCTGGAAGGCGGCGGAGAATTTTATAATGGCCAGGCCGCCGAGGAGCCAGAGCAGGAGATGAGTCAGGAGAATCGTGTGTCTCGCCATGACTGCTGTCGCGTAATAGGGCTGCATGGGGATGGCCACGCTCATGCCGCCGTGTACTGCGCCAACTTTGAACTCCGGGCTCTCGTGGCAGTTAAGGCATCCCTGGTCAATTATGTATGGTTTTAAGAGCTTCAGATAGGGGGCGCTGTTAATTGTGGTAATGGTACTCGCCTCGCTAATTGCTCCACTGCGAAATTCTTTGAGAATCTTTGTTTCCCAGGCATTCGGTTTGTCGTAAGGGTCGATGGTTTCTCGATAATTGAGGCTTACCGTGTGGCTGAAGGCGGCCAGGTTTGATGACTGCTTGTGTAAAACCTCATAGGCCTGCTGGGTCACCTGGAAGGGGTCGATAATTGTGAAACCCACGGTATTTGGCTGGGAGCCTTTGATTTTAAAGAAGAAATGCGGGTTGTTCTTGTCTTTGTTGGGGATTTTGGTATATATACCACCATGCATGGTACTCCATTTGCGATAGGCGATATTATGCTCGAAAATGGTTCTTGCCTCTATTTTGGCTTTGGCTATGGTGTCAACGTGATTCTGGTAGAGATTCCAGGCTCCAGAGGCCGCGATGAGGACAGTCCAGCCGATCAGCAGGCTGGAACGATAGTTCGCAGCCAGAAATATCCGAATTGATCTGCCGATATTCATAGATTGTCTGAAAATGTTGGATGCAAATATTGGTCTACTTTGATTAGATATATTGACGCTGGACGTTCCTGATTCGATACAATTAATAAATATTATTGTCAAGGGTAAAGGAAGGTATTTGTCCCGGGGATTTTTCAGCCTGGATCCCTGATTTCTCCAAGGTGAAAAAATGTGGTTGTCCTGCCGTAAAAAACTTTTTGCTTTTGTCCTGTTAAGCGCCATAATGCTGTTAGCCGCGGCCGCGTCCCAGGCGGCTGGTAAACTGGCCGGCAAGGTGCTGAAAACCATGAACAGCGGGGGCTATACCTACGCCCAGATTGATACGGCAAAGGGTAAACAATGGGTAGCGATACAACAGGCTCTGGTGCGGAAGGGGGATGTGATTGAATTTAAGCCGGGGATGGATATGGGCCGGTATAGCAGTCCAACCCTGGGCCGGAGTTTCAGTAATATCATTTTCTCCAGCGGTATTAAACATATAAAACGTGTGGTGGGGGGCGGTGAAAGAGCCGCTGGCGGCCGGGATACTGAATCTAAGCCTGGCCAGGCTCTGAAAATCAAACCGGCCGCTGGCGCTGAGGGTTATACCATTGCCGGGCTGTACAAAAAAAAGAATAAGTTAAATGGCAAAAAGGTGGAGGTGCGTGGTAAGATAGTTAAGCTGTCTCATTATGGCGGGTTTATCTGGCTTCGTCTCATTGATGGTACCGGCAGCCGCCGGCGTGGCAGCCGTAAGCTGGTGGTCACCACTACCGATAAGGCGGTTAAGAAGGGCGATATAGTTCTGGTCAGCGGTACCCTGCGAGCCGATAAAGCCTTTGGAGCGCTGATTTATGAAGTCATTGTTGAAAATGCTGCCATTGATAAATAGATAAATAATATTCTGTTTTGAAAACCATCCTGAGTGTTATTGGTTTGCTTCTCGTTTTGGAAGGGTTGCCCTACGCCGCCTTCCCTGAGAAGATGTTGGACTGGCTGCGGCAATTAATTGCCATGCCGCCGGTACTGTTGCGTATTATGGGATTTATGACCGTGGCCCTGGGCCTTTTCATCTGCTATCTTACCAGGCGTACCGGTTTTTTCGGATAATTAATTGAAGCTGCTGAAATCTATGCCAGACAAGTTGCACATAATATTGACCGGCGAGCAGAGTGACACAAGATCATTCGTGGTCTCAATATCCGCTATCAAGGCCGGCCTGCTTGCCTTTTTGACTGCGGCGCTCGTTTTAATTGTCTCAAGTGCAGCCGGGTTTCATTTTGCCAGAGAAAATGGCAGGATGAAAACATCTGTCGCCCGTCTTTCTAATGAGCTGCGAGCCTCCAGAGCTTGGAACAATGAGTTTAAAGAGCGTCTGACAGCCGAGGTGTCCATAAGAGAGACTCGTCAGCAGGATAAGCTGGGGAAATTGATTAAGCAGAACAGCGCCAAACAGGTTATGCTTAACAAGGCCTTGGTTGACTTGAAAAACAAGAGCCGCAGTATTGAGTCAATTTTACGCGTCGTCGGGGTCAAAATTAAGGCGAAGAGCAGCTCCAAGAACAGCGGCGGCCCTTTTATTCCCCTTTCCGGCAATACCTATAAAGACCTGTCATTTAAGGTTAATAATTACTTAGATGCCATTCGGGCCATTCCTCTGGGGCCGCCGGTATGGGGGACGATTACCTCTAAATATGGCAGACGTATTGACCCTATTAATAATAAGCCCGCCTTTCATTCCGGTCTTGATATTCGTCAGAAGAGGGGGGCCAAGGTTATGTGTACCGCGGCTGGAATTGTTGTGGCTCAGGGGTTTTCCAAGGGCAATGGCAATTATGTGTTCATTAAACACGCCATGAATTTTGAAACCAAGTATCTCCACATGGAGAAGGCTTTGGTAAAAAAAGGCCAAAAGGTTAAAAGGGAGCAGGTCATTGGGCTGCTCGGTAATACCGGCCGCAGTACCGGCCCGCATCTGCATTACGAAATTGTTTATAAGGGGCGAACTGTTAATCCCTTAAAATTTGTCAGGATTGCCCGATATATCTCGAAAGGGTCGGGGAGGAGTTAGGCGCATGGGTTTGTTCAACAACAGAGGGGCTGCCCCTAAAACTGCTGATAAGGCGGCGATCAACAGTATAATAGGCCAGGGTTTAAACATAGCCGGTGATCTGTCGTTTTCCGGCAAATTAAAGCTGGATGGCACCATAAAAGGCAACGTTAAGGGTGAATATCTGGTTATCGGTAAAACCGGTACTGTCACCGGAGATGTTAATATCGGAACCTGCATTTGCCAGGGCAAGGTGTACGGTAATATAAAATCAGATGAGCTCACTGTGGTCAAGGGGTGCCGTATCGAAGGTAATGTCGAGACGGTAAATCTGGCCGTGGAATCAGGGGCCTCTTTAATAGGTGAGGTTAAGGTTGATGATAAAGACCTTAAAGACCTGCGGCTTATAAAGACGGGTGTCGTTCCGGAAGAACAGCTGCAAAAAAACGCCGGTAACGCTTAATTAAAGGCGGGAGTCATATGCCCGGTGTCTTAGAATCCAAATATTTTGGTAACTATTCAGCGTGATGCCTAAAAATAACGATAACCCCAGAGCGTAACTGTTCAGCAGTGCTCCAGGTTCGTTCATTTAGGCCTTTGAAGCATACTTTGGTATTCGAGAAGGCCTAAATGGGCGAAGATGGGGTGCTGCTGAATAGTTACATATTTTGTTAATTAGATAAAACCATAGGTTGCCGAGTCCTCTGTGGTTGGTTTTAAAATTCAAGGGATAATATTATGCCTGATTATTGCCTGTGCGAAACGCTAATATACGGTGTTCGTTTGGTAATTGGCAGTCCTTTTCCCTGTACTCCCCTTCCTGTAATTCCTTTCTAAACAAGCATCCAGTCCGCGTAGCAAAAAATCAAGTTGATAAGGTGGTGTCCGTCATTTTTTTGTATGAGGACGTTGCCGTTTTTTAAACTTTTCCTCAATTTTCCCCACTTTTCCCCACAATACTGTCTGACCCAAATTAAGCCGCGTTGTATTATAGTCATATCTTGCCGTGTACCATATATAGTTGTAGTTTATTTGTAATACTTCCCTATATGGTATAATTAATTTTTATGTCAATTAAATCAGTTAGTTATGTTTTTGGCTGAATTGAACCCTTTTTAAAAAAAATCTTGCAGTCCCTTGGCGATTTAGATATACAGTAGTAAGATGTGGGTTAATGTGGAAAAATTGGGAAAACTGCAACTATGAACATAGAACAACCGTCAGGGCCGGTTTATCATTTTCGCGGTCGCTCGGAACATAATCTGGACGGCAAGGGCCGGTTAAGTATCCCGGCCCGCTTTCGGGATGTTCTGCGCCGTCAATATGATGAACGCCTCATGGTTATTCCCTGGCATAAATGCCTGCGGGCTTACCCCTTCCCGCAATGGGAGAAACTGGAGGTCGGGCTTTTGGCCAGTATGCGGGAACAGCCCGAAATGAAGAAAATGGCCACCTATGTCATCGGCGGGGTGGTTGAGTGTCAGCTTGATAAACAAAGCCGGGTTCTTTTGCCGCCCAAACTGCGTGAAGAGGGCAGTATCCATCGTGAGGTCGTGTTGAGCGGGGTAATGACCTATTTTGAGATATTAGATAAAAAGTCCTGGGAGGAGGAAAATAAACCCACGGCGGAGGATTACGCTAGTTTTGATGTGAGCCTCTTAAAAGCCGGTCTCATGTAGGGGGCGGATAATTATGGCCCATTGTCCCGTTTTGCTGGCGGAAACCATGGAGTTGCTGAGTCCTGTCCCTGGCGGTATTTACGTGGACGGCAATCTTGGCATGGGCGGTCACAGCCGTGAAATATTAAGAAGATCTGCCCCTGACGGCCGCCTGATTGGTTTTGATCTCGATACCGATGCCATTGCCATGGCCCGCCGCAACCTGGCTGAATTCGGCGGCAGGGTTGAATATATCCATGATAATTTTGCTAATTCACCCAAGCGGCTGGCGGCCCTGGGAATAGATGAAATAGACGGGCTGCTGTTAGATCTGGGATTGTCGTCATATCAGTTAGACAGCAGTGCCAGGGGGTTCAGCTTTCAGGGTAAAGAACCCCTTGATATGAGAATGGATAAGGCGCAAGACCTGACTGCCGCCCAGATATTAAACAATGCCAGCAGCGAGGAACTGGCCGATATCTTTTATTTTTATGGGGAGGAGAGGCAGGCCCGCCGGATAGCCTCTTTTGTGGTTCAGGAGCGTCGGAAGCAAAAAATTATTACCACTGATCAATTGGTGGCGCTGGTCGCCCGGGCTGTACCGCGTAAATTTCAACCCCGGAAGATTCATGTGGCCACCAAGGTTTTTCAGGCCCTGCGCATAGCCGTGAATAAGGAGATGGACAATTTGCTGCGTATTCTAAAGCTGGGGCCGCAAATGTTAAAAAATGAGGCGAAATTCTGTGTTATTTCATTTCACTCCCTGGAAGACCGTCTGACTAAACAGGCCTTTCAGAGGAACCCGTCCTTGTCAATGGTGACTAGGAAACCGGTTACAGCCGGAGAAGATGAACTGCGGCGTAATCCACGGGCCAGGAGTGCTAAATTGCGAATGGCGAAGAAGGAGGCATTATGATTCAGGATTTTTCCAGTACATTTAACGGCCGCCAGACCGTCATGGTCAGATCCATGGCCATTAGCGGCAACCAAACCTTAAAAAAGGCGGTGGGGGTAATATTGCTCTGTGCCGCCATCAGCGCTCTGGTCAGCAGCGTGGCCTTCGCTTTTTTGCTGCGCAGCGGTTTGAACAACCTGAATCTGCAACAGGGTATCAAGGTTAATATGTTAAAGACCGAGCAGCAACTCTACAGCCAGCGGCAAAAGCTGATTTCTAAACATTATATCAGTAAAACTGCTGGGCGTCTCGGGCTTCATACTCCGTTGAAAAGCCAGATACAACGCCTTTAAGGCGCAAACGCCGATGGGCGGTGGGAAAAGATGAGGTATCAGCGCCAAACAGCGAGGAGAAGCCGCGGCTGGTTATGGCTGTTCATAATCCTGTTGGCCGTTGCTGGATATTTTCTATGGTATGTGACATCATACCACGGAGCCCCATCGGCGGTGGAAAAGGCGGTAAGGAGGCCCGCCAGTGTTGATAAATTTATAGCGGCTGAGAGTCCCCTGCGGCGTGATATTTATGATCGCGATATGCGGCCTCTGGCCTTGAGTCTGCGGAGTTACTCGGTTGATTTAAGGCCCATGGAATTAAAGCCAGGCCCGGCAGGGATAAAGCGACTGCTGAAGATACCTGGTCTGAATGGCAGGAAAGTTACCAGGCTGCTGCGCAATGAGCAGGCCTTTGTCACGCTTAAAAAGTATATATCGGCGGCTGAAGCCGATAGAATCGTCAGATTAAAGATAAACGGCATTCATCTGCGGGCCGATGAACATCGTTTTTACCCTTATGGCGATGCTGCCGCGCAGGTTATTGGCTTCACCAAGGACGGTCAGGGGCTGGCTGGTGTAGAGTTTGCCTACGATAGTATCTTAAGTGGTGATTTATTACCTGGCGCTAAGGCGCTGGAGGGGGCGGGAATTGATATCTCTAATCGCAGCGGCGGGGCAGCGGTCGTTTTGTCTCTTGACGTCAAGTTGCAGATGTTGCTGGAAAAGGTCTTAACCGGGTTGATTAAAAAGAGAGGGGCCGGCTCTGGTATGGCTCTGCTGCTGAATGCCGCTGACGGCAAAATTGAGGCCCTGGCAAATATTCCATCATATGACCCTAATCGTTATTGGCAATATGACAGTTTTAACCGCCGTAATCGAGCCTTAAAAGATCCGGTACTTCTCGGCGGTATATTCAGGTATCTGCAAACCGCGGCCGCTCTCCGTTCCGGACTGTTTAAACCGCCCAGTCTCAGTGGGCCGCGAAAGGCAATCGCGCACCTTGTTCCGCGGTTTATGAAACTGCCGGTGAAAGGGGTAACTGGACTTAACAAGGGGGTATGGCAGAAGATTCAGGAGGGCGTTTATTATGGCCCCGGCTTCAGCGCGATGCAGGAAATCCCGGCGGCCGTTCCACCCCGTTTGGCTGTCAGCGCCCTGGGCGGGGCGGCAGATACGGCATTCACGACTACCGACATAACTCCTTTAACCCCCGTTTCCTTTGTTGATCTGGCGGCTGTCTTCGGGCGTTTGATTAACGGCGGCAAGGGGTTAAGGCCTCATTTGCTGGATGGTTTGCGTTTAGATGGCAGTAAAAAAACCTTGGCGGCCGATTTTAAGACTGCTGCCAAGGTTGATTCTGAATTCCCCGGCCGGGAGTTCTTGAATATCCTGCAGAAGTGCCGAATTGGCGCTAAGGGGCCAATAGTTTTGGAATCTCTGCTCAAGTCGGCGGATAAAGAGGCAGCCAGCATTGAATTTAAAGAGGCGGGGACGGCAGATAAACAGGGAGGTGAACCGCCGCCGGAGAAAAAGGTTATTTATAACAGCTTGTCGATGGGGCTTCAGGCCGGCCGCACCCCGTTGGTGCTGCTCATCGCCCTTGAGGGTTTAACTAAGCCGGGCCGCGGCTCATTATGCGGTGCCGCGATAGGGCGTATCCTGCGCGGCCGCCGCCTGATATACCGCCGAAAACCAGCGGCAGGGCCGGTCAGGCGGGATTATTTCGCGGTCTGGCAGCGCTGGCGGAAAAAACATGAACGGGCCGATAAAAGGGGAAGTGCCAAGAGTACTGCAGGCGTTATGCCCGATGTTCGGGGTTACAGCCTGCGCCGGGCCTTACGGAACCTGAGCGCTCTCAAGATCAGACTTATAATAAGCGGGGCGGGGCAGGTGAAGTGGCAGCAGCCCAGGCCCGGCGCCAGATTGCGTGATAACGAGGTATGCCGCCTGCGATTACGCTTTTTAGAGGTTAAGCAAAGGGCCAATGAACACTTCGGGAGTGGAACAGGAAAAGCGGCTCATCGCTGATCTCATTAGAGATACCGGCTGCCAGAGGCGGAGCGGCAGTCTTGATAAGCGGTTAAGCGGGCTTGTCTGTGATTCCAGGGAGGCGGTGTCTGGTATGCTGTTCGCCGCTCTGCCCGGTTCAACGGTGGACGGCCATGAGTACGCGGTCAGGGCGGTGGCCAAGGGGTGTACCGCCCTGCTGATTGAAAGGGGGCGGGAATTGCCGCCTGGAGCCTGGGAGGGGGTTACCATTCTGGAGAGTGGCAACACCCGCCGGGATTTCGGGCTCATGGCGGCAGCCTTTTATGGTGATCCAGGCCGCCGATTGTGCCTGATCGGTATTACCGGTACCAACGGCAAGACTACCAGCACCTATCTGTTGGAGGCGATCCTAAGGGAGAGCGGTGCTAATCCGGGGGTAATTGGCACTATTAATTATCGTTTTAACGGTCGGGAGACTCCGGCCTCTCTGACCACCCCGGATGCGGTACATCTGCAACGGCTTTTAAAGGCCATGGCGGATGGCGGGGTGACTCATGTCATCATGGAGATGTCCTCGCATGCCATTGCCCAGGAACGGCTGAGCGGCTGTGAATTTGAGGCGGTTCTGTTCACCAATCTAAGCCGTGATCACCTGGATTTTCACGGCAGCATGGATAATTATTTTGCCGTTAAGCAAAGGGCCTTCCGTCAGTTAACGCCTCAGGGGCGGGCGGTGGTGGTGATCGGCCCGGTAGTGGAGGGGCGGCATTGGGGCCGGGAGCTGGTTCGCGTTCTGGAAAAAGGTCTGAATAAGGCCGGGCGGGCTGTTATTACCTGCGGTCAGGAACCGGGGATGACCGTCCGGGTCAGAAAGGCGGAATTCAGCTTAGATGGTATCAAGGCCGAGTTAATGCTGGACGGCACGGAACTTACTGTCATGAGCCCCATGCACGGCGGATTTAATCTCCAGAATATTCTGGGTGTGGCAGGAACAGCCCTGGCTCTGAAAACAGGGCGGCAGGATATAGTCCGGGGTCTTGCCAATACCCCTCTGGTGCCTGGCCGTCTGGAGCGGGTCAGGGCTGGCGGGGATGAGGAGAAAGCCCCGGCGGTTTTTGTTGATTACGCCCATACCCCAGATGCTCTGCGTAATGTTCTGCAGACCCTGAGACCTCTCACTAACCGCCGCCTGGTGCTGGTTTTCGGCTGCGGGGGCGACCGTGATCAGGGGAAGCGTTTTTTAATGGGCCGGATTGGCGGGGAACTGGCTGATGTTATAATCATCACCAGTGATAATTCCCGCTCTGAAGAGCCGCTGGCTATTATGCGGGAGATTGGCCGCGGGGTCAGAGAGTCTATAGGGCCGGGGAAAGGTTTTTTTCTCATTGAGGATCGGGCTCAGGCCATAGCCCAGGCCATTGGCGGGGCTGGTGATGAAGATGTGGTACTCGTCAGTGGTAAGGGGCATGAGGATTATCAGCTGAGCCGTAACGGCAGGATATTTTTTGATGATCGTCTGCAGGCCCGGCAGAATCTCGCGCTCTGGAGTAAAAAAGGAGATTCCGGCTCCGCGTAGAAAGCAGGAAAAACAGGAGCAGTGCCGTAAAGTTTATTGAGATCAAGGCAAAGTCTAACCGGACATTAATCAGGAGGAAATCAATATGGCAATTGCGGCTCGGGCGGCAGCGAATGTAACGATGGCTTCAGCCGTCGGTGCCATGGGTTTTGGCTACGGTTTTGCCACCTTGCAGAATCCTTCCTGGAGTCTTAAACAGGTTATACTGGCCACTAACGGCAGACTGTATAATAGTTTCTCCTCCACCCTGTCCTTCCGCAGTATTGTCACCGACAGCCGCGCGGTACGGGCCGGTGATATCTTTTTAACCCTGAACGGCGATAATTTTGAGGGGGCTGATTTTTGCGGGGAGGCGGTTAAAAAGGGGGCGGCGGGTGTTATTATCAGCCAGCCGCTCAGTACTGTTCCGGTGCCGCAAATAGTAGTGGCCGATACCTGTAAGGCCCTGGGTGATCTTGCCGCCTGGCGGCGTAATATTATGCGGAATCTCACCGTGGCGGCCATAACCGGCAGTTCGGGCAAAACTACGGTGAAGGATATGACTGCCGCCATTCTTGAGAGGAACGGCCGGGTGATTAAAACTAAGGGAAATTTTAATAATCTCGTTGGTCTGCCTCTCTCCCTGCTGCCGGTTAATTTTCATCACGATTACGCCGTTCTGGAGATGGGCATGAATGCCCCCGGCGAGATTGCCAGGCTCACCGAGATTGCCGATCCCGATATCGCCTGTTTAAACAATATTCATCCGGCCCATCTCGCGGGGCTTGGCGATATTAAAGGGGTGGCGGCGGCCAAGGGTGAATTACTGAGCCACAGCCGCTCCTCAACCATTCTAACGGCCAATATTGATGATCCCGAGGTTCGCCGTTTAATCCGGGGCCGTCGGGGTACAATGATTAGTTTCGGCCGCCGGCGGGAGGCTGAGGTCAGGGGCTGCTACCCCAAGATCTGGGGGGAAGACGGCCTGGCCTTTACCTTGAAAATAGGCACCCGGCAGGGGCGGGTGAGACTGCGGGCCATGGGCGAGCATAATATGCTAAACGCTCTGGCGGCCGCGGCCATTGCCCACGCGGCGGCTGTTGAATTCGCTGATATTGTTGCCGGTCTCGAATCGTTCAGGCCGCCGGACAACCGCCTGCAGCTTATGAGGCTTGCCAGCGGCCTGCGGGTGATTAATGATTCCTATAATGCCAATCCTGCCTCCATGCGGGCGGCTTTAACCGCGGCCCGCAAGATCAGCAAGGGCGGCAAATGCGCCGCGGTGCTGGGCGATATGCTGGAACTTGGCGGTTTCAGCGCTGCGGCGCATGGTGAACTGGGCGGCAGAGTGGCCAAAGAGGGCTTTGATTATCTGCTTGCCATGGGTGAATTTGCCGGAATAATGGCCGCTGGCGCCGTTAAAGCCGGAATGGACAGGGAACGGGTAACGATCTGTGACGGGGCCGAAGAAATGAGTAAGGCCCTGGGCGATCTGCTCGGCAAGGGGAAAATAGGTGCCGGTGATCTGCTTCTGATTAAGGGGTCAAGGGGAATGCGGATGGAAAGATTTATTGAGCCTTTAAATATTGATGAGTTTGCGGCCCGGAAAGGGGACTGATGTTTTATCAATTTTTATATCCCCTTCACCACCTGTTCAGCGGCTTTAATGTCTTCCGCTATATTACCTTTCGCTGCGTGGGGGCGACGGTCAGCGCCTTTTTGATTGTTATTCTCCTGGGGCCGTGGTTTATCCGTTCCATGCGGGATTATAAAATAGGCCAGATCATCCGGGAGGACGGCCCGGCAAGTCATTTGTCCAAACAGGGGATACCCACCATGGGGGGGCTGTTGATTATTTTTTCCATGGTTATCACTACCCTGCTCTGGGTCAAGCTCGATAACCCCCATGTCTGGATAATTCTATTGATTACCGTCTGGTTCGCGGCCATCGGCGGCTATGACGATTATCGCAAGATAAGACGGCAAAACAGCCGGGGCTTAAGCCCCTGGGGCAAAATTATTTTACAGGTCAGCGGCGCTCTGCTGGCTGGATATTTTATTTATCGTGACCCGGCGGTTAATGAGGCGCTCACCGTGCCCTTTTTTAAGAATGTCCATATTAATATGGGCTGGGGATATATATTTTTTATGGTTCTGGTCATTGTCGGCTCCTCCAACGCCGTCAATCTCACCGACGGCTTAGATGGTCTGGTAACCGGCCCCACCGTGGTGACCAGCGCCGTGTACCTTATATTTTCTTATCTTGCCGGTCACGTTGTTCTGGCCCATTATCTGCATATTACCTATGTGGCCGGAGCCGGTGAGGTGGCGGTGTTCTGTGGTGCCATGGTGGGGGCCTGCCTGGGTTTTTTGTGGTTTAACGCCTATCCGGCCCAGATTTTTATGGGTGATACAGGCTCCCTGGCCCTTGGTGCCGCCATGGGCGGTATTGCCGTTATCACCAAGCAGGAAATACTTCTGGCCCTGGTGGGCGGCATCTTTGTCATGGAGGCCCTGTCGGTAATGATGCAGGTGGGATATTTCAAGGTCAGCGGCGGTAAGCGGATTTTTTTGATGGCCCCCTTTCATCATCATTTTGAGAAGATGGGCTGGGAGGAACCAAAGGTGGTGGTTAGATTCTGGATAGTCTCCATTATTCTGGGGCTCAGCGCTCTGGCCACCCTTAAATTACGTTAAGCCGGTGCTGATCCGCTCCCAAACCAGGGTACTGATTGTCGGCCTCGGTAAGTCCGGGCGCTCGGCCTTGCGTTTCTGCCAGGGGCTGGGGGCCGTGGTTTCGGTGAGTGATGCCGGGGAGGCGGCGGCGGAGAAGATCCATTGGCTAACCGGGCGGGGGGTTAAATATGAACTGGGCGGCCACAGCCGGGATTTTTTTGAGGCCGCCGAGGTGATAATAGTCAGCCCCGGTGTGCCGGGTCTGCCTCTGCTTCGGGAGGCAAGGCAGAGGGGCACCGCGGTAATTGGTGAGCTGGCCCTGGCCCCCGATTATCTGCGAACCCCGGTGATGGCCGTAACCGGCACCAACGGTAAGACTACTGTCACTACCCTGCTTGGTGAGCTGCTGCGGGCGGCGGGCCGCAAAGTCTTTGTCGGCGGCAATATCGGCACCCCCCTCACCGATTATTTATCCGGCCCCCAGGAGGCGGACTGGGTGGTGCTGGAGGTGAGCAGTTTTCAGTTGGATATGGCGGGCGGTTTCAGACCGCGGCTGGGGGTGATTCTTAATATCTCGCCCGACCATCTGGATCGTTATAAGAATCTGGAGGATTACGCCTTGAGTAAGATGAGTCTCCTGCGTAATCAGCTGGCGGATGACAGCGCTGTCTTAAATGCCGATGATCCCATGATTTGCCGGCTCCTGGAAGAGAATCCGCCCTTGGCCCGAAGATATTATTTTGGCTCGGCCCCAGGGCTGGAGGCTGTGATTGAGGACGGCCGTGTCCGTCTCACGAAGGGCCTGGCTGTGGAAGATTACCAGCTGCCCGGTACCCTGGCTTCGGCGCCCAATCCGGCTAACGCCGCGGCGGCGATTTTGAGCGCCGGAAGGGCTGGCTGCGGCAGAGAGGATATCGCGGCAGGCTTAGAGGCCTTTCAGCCTCTGGCCCACCGCCTGAGTCCGGTGGTGAAAATTAACGGGGTTCAGTATATAGATGATTCCAAGGCCACCAATGTCGGGGCTGTCGCCGCCGCCCTGGAGAGTATGGAGCGTCCGGTTATCCTCATCGCAGGAGGCCGGAGCAAGGACGGTGGTTATGAACTGCTGCGGCCGTTAATCAGGGAAAGGGTGAAGACCATGCTCCTGATTGGCGAGGCCCGTTTTGAGATGGAGGCCGCCTGCCGCGGTTTATGTTCACAGGAGCTCCATGAGTCCCTGGAGGGGGCGGTAGAACGGGCGGCTGAATTAAGCGAGTGGGGCGATATCGTTCTGCTGTCACCGGCCTGCGCCAGTTTTGATATGTTCAGGAGCTATGGGGAGCGGGGTGAGGTGTTTCAGCAGGCGGCGCGCCATCTGGCGGGTAAGACTAAATGAGTAAGGAAGAGCTCAGGATAATTATTACCGGTGGCGGCACCGGCGGTCATCTCTTTCCGGGAATCGCCGTGGCCCAGGAGATAAAACGCCGCAATCCGGAGGCCCGTATCCTTTTCGCCGGTACCGGCCGGGCGGTGGATAGAGAAGGTCTGGCCCGCTATGGTTTTGAGGCCCGGACTATGCATTGCG
>CAZZJP010000002.1:0-38600 GCA_964654555.1 uncultured Desulfobulbia bacterium | reverse complement strand
AGGTCTGCCGGGCGGAATACCGGCTGATTAATGCCGATCTGACCATCATCGCTCAACAACCCCGCCTGTCGCCTTATATCTCACAAATGCGCCGGAATCTGGCCGCGGTCTGCCTGGTCTCAAAGACCGCGGTTAATGTCAAGGCCACCACTACGGAAGGCATGGGCTTTAACGGCCGCCTTGAGGGGATAGCCTGTCATGCTGTAACGTTGCTTGGTTAGGAGGTGGTTCAGGCCGAGGAGGCGGGGCAGGCGCAGCATGTCTTGCTGTCGTTCTTGGGGCACGACGGGGCGGGAGCTGCTGGGGCGGTGGTGCTTGAATCTGACTTTTTGGTATCCTTGCTGGAGGTGTTAGATGTGCTGCAGTAGCCGTCGGCGTACCAGCCGCCGCCTTTGAGCTGAAATGAGCTGCGGGAAATTAATTTTTTCAGGACGCCGGAGCATTTGGGGCAGGTGGTTAACGGTTCATCGGTCAGGTGCTGCCAGGCCTCGGTTATTTCATGGCAATTCTCACATTCGTATTCGTAAATAGGCATTTAATTAACTCCTTTGCGCTGCGTGTTAGAGAAGAACAAAATAACAAAAAAACAGTTTGAAAATAATGCTGTCCGGCGGCGATGTCAATGGTCTTTATGGCAGCGGGGGTTAATTTATGTCTTTAAGCTCTATGGCGGATGGATTAGGATGTTGAATAATTATCTCAATATAAGTTATAACTAAAGTGAATTCAGGAAGCGCGGACTCTGATTGGCTGCCGCTGAACAGTTAACAAGATTACCATGGGGGAGTAGTTATGCAGCAGATACTAAGCGCCCAGGCCAAAACCGGCATGGTATTGGCCAAAGATGTAATGATGCCGGACGGCCGGGTTCTCTGCGGCAGAGGGACAGTCATGACCGGGCCCCTGCTGGATCGTCTGATTAAGATGGATATTACGCAGATAACCGTGGATGGTCATCCCGTAAAGGTGCCGGGCGAAAAAACATTAAAGGAAGAGCTGCGGGATATTGAAGATCGTTTCTCCCTCGTTACCAAGGTCGCCCCCCTGATGTATATAAAAAAGCGGATCATGCGAAAGATGATTGATTCCCGGTAACTATTCCCCCTGATGTATAAAAGTAACCATAACCACCAGAATGTAACTGTTCAGCAGTGTTCCAGGAGATAATTATGAGCGATGACAGACGGCAGCAGTTTAAGGCGGCCCTGCGGGAGACCAAAAATCTCCCCACCCTGCCCGGCATTGTGACTAAGTTGACTAAGATGGCTGATGATCCCGATACCACCACAGAGCAAATGGGTAAAGTTATCAGTAAGGATCATATTCTGGCCGCTAAATTATTGAAATTGGTTAATTCCGCTTTTTACGGCTTCCCGCAGCGTATCAGTTCTCTGAGCAGCGCCATTATTCTTCTGGGTTTTAACGTGGTTAAAAGCCTTATAATTTCGGCCTCCATCTTCGAGGTTATGGAAGATCAGGATGTGGAACTATGGGAGCATTCCTTAGGCTGCGCCGTGGCGGCCGGGGTTATCGCCAGGCGTTTGGAGATAAGTGAGCCAGAGGAGATCAGTACCGCCGGTCTGATTCATGATCTTGGCAAGGTGGCAGTCAAAATGGAGTTTTCCAAGGAATATCGGGCCGTGAACCGGTTGATGGCGGAACGTGGGATTTCCATGCGGGCGGCGGAGATGGAGATTATGGGTATTAACCATGCCGAAGTCGGCGGCTGGCTGGCCAAAAACTGGAATTTACCCATCCGGCTGGTGGAACCAATAAGCTGCCATCATACCCCGGAGCAGGCTACTAATGAACCGATTTCCAGCGCTGTTGTTCATTTTGCCGATATCCTTATTCGTGGTATGGGTTATGGCCATGCCGGGGATAATAAGGTGCCCATGCTGAACAAAAAGGCCTGGGATCTGTTAAATTTCGGCCCTGCGGATCTGGATGAGATTATTGATGAGGTGGAGGAAAAATTGTGGGATGTTAAGGGCTTCAGCCTGGAGATAACGACTGACGCGGCAGAGGATGACAGTGAGGAGCAGGAGGCATAGATGGCGGTGAGAATTTTGGCTGTCGGTAATATCTTTTCCGGGCCTGAACAAAAGATTGTTCTTGAGGCCCAGGGCTATCAGGTGGTCAGCCGTAATGATCTGCAGGGGGCCATGGCGATCTTTCTTGATGATCCGCCGGATATTCTTCTCCTGGAAAAGGGGTTTGAGGGCAATGGCGATCTGGCCCTGATTCCGGTGGTCAAGGCCTGTCTGCAGAAGACTAATATCCCGATTCTCCTCGTGGTTGATAATGAGGAGTCCTTGGCGGAGGTGGACTGGCAGGCTCTGCCCATTGATGATTTTATTACTCGTCCCATCTCTATTGAGGCTCTGTTGATCCGTCTGCGCATGGCCGAGGCCCGTATGCAGCGGGTTTTTGACAATAATCCCCTGACCAGGCTGCCGGGCAACACCTCCATTCTGCACGCTATCCAGAGGGCCGTTGATAAGGGCCGGGAGTGTCCCATGGCCGTTTGCTATCTTGATATTGATAATTTCAAGCCCTACAACGATCATTATGGTTTCAGCCGCGGTGATGAGGTTATTCTCGTTGTGGCCCGGGTACTGGTGAATGTTCTGGATAATATGGCCCGGCGTCGGAGCTTTGCCGGTCATGTGGGCGGCGATGATTTTGTCTTTATTGTACCGGAGTCCCTAACGGCGGCGGTCTGTGAGCGGGTTTTGGCCAATTTTACCGGGGTTAGAAATTCATTTATTGAGGTTGAGGATATCAAACGCGGCGGCTTTGTAGAGAAAAATCGTCAAGGTGCCGAGACCCATTTTGGTCTGCTCAGTATCTCCATCGCGGTGATTCCCACTGGTCACGGCGCCTTTCGGCATTATGGCGAGGTGGCTGCCGCCGCTTCCCAGATTAAGCATAAGGTAAAGGCCATGGAGGGTTCCAATTATCTTGTCGATCAGCGGCGGGCCTATTCTCCTGACTGACGCTCTGTCTGAACTCCCCGGTCAGCAATTTCATTTTTAACTTAATGTCAGATGTGCGCTTTTGCCGGGGCGCTCTACGGAGCCTGGCCTATGGTCTATAAAATAATATAAAAAATAACGATTTCTTTAATATGATTGGTATATTTGATTCCGGGGTGGGCGGTATGACTGTGGCCCATGCCGTTGAACAGTCTTGTCCCGGCCGGGCCTTGATTTATTTTGGCGATCTGGCCCGCGCCCCTTATGGTTCCAAGAGCCCGGCGGCCATCAGGCGCTATGCCCGGCAGAATATTGATTTTTTACTGGCTCATGGGGCCAGGATGATTATCATTGCCTGTAACTCGGCGGCCAGCGTGGCGGCGGAGGATATGCGCCGGGAATTTTCGGTGCCCATCTTTGATGTTATCGGCCCGGCGGTACGGCGGGCGGTTGAAATCAGCTCGGCGGCTGCGGGTCGTATTGGAGTCATCGGTACCAGGGCGACGATAAACAGTGCGGTTTATCCCCAGAAGATAGGGCGGATAAACCAGGATTTGCGGGTCTATGGCAACGAATGCCCCCTGTTAGTTCCTCTGGTTGAAGAGGGATGGCTGAACCGGCGGGAGACCAGGATGATTCTGCGCTATTATCTGCGGCCCCTGAAGATGCGGCAGGTGGATACCCTGGTGCTGGGCTGCACCCATTATCCCCTGCTGCGTGATTTGATTCAGCCCCGGATTGGCAAGCGGGTGCGGATTGTTGATTCATCCATTGAGGTGGCCCGTGAGCTGCGCCAATATCTCGATGATCATCCGGAGTGCGGCAGCACAACGGGCACCAGCAGATTCTATGTCTCTGATATGACCCCAGCCGCCGCCGCCACTGCCCGCCGTATCTTTGGCCGTCCCATAGAACTGGAAGTTCAGGAAGCAGGGGGCTGAGGTTGGGGGCTTTTTGTTATTCATCCGCTCATCAATGGTAATTATATGAAATTTTATACAGGAATAACTATTTGGCTTGTTTTGTTACTGCCGGTTTCGGCCTTCGGGGCCATGTCACCCCATGAGATTGCCAGCCGCCTGCAGCAGGAGTATCTTAAAACCAGAACCATGCGCGCCGATTTCAAACAAATAGCTACCAGTGCCAGCGGCCGCCATAAACGTGAGGGGGCCGGCTTTCTGCGCCTGGAAAAACCGAATCTCATGCGTTGGGATTATACCTCACCCACTGCTCAGGTGCTGGTTTCAGACGGCAAATTCATCTCCATGTATTTTGCCGCCGAAAGGCAGATGATTAACATCGCCGCCAGCCGTTACCTCAGTTCCGATGTAACCTATTCCTTTTTTACCGGCAAAGGTAATATCCTGCGCGATTTCGTGGTCAGTGCCCCCAGGGCGGAAGATAAGGAACGGATGGCCGGAACCTATGAAATAGAGATTGTGCCTCGGCGTGATAATTCCCAGATAGATCATATTGACCTCTGGGTTGATCGGCATTCCTTCATCCTGAAGCGGTTGAGAATGACGGATAAATTCGGTTCGCACACCGATATAACCTTCAGCAATGTGCAAAGAAATATAAAAATAAGGCCGGATGTTTTTAAATACAGCCCACCGGCGGGTACGGAGATTATCAGAAAATGAGAATAGCAATTATGACGGACACTCATGATCAGGTTATGAATATGCGGGCGGCGGTGCGCTACTGCAATGCCTATGGCGTAAGTACTCTTATTCATTGTGGTGATCTTATATCGCCTTTTATGCTGGCCGAACTGGCCAAATTCGGCGGCGCCGTGCATCTTATTTATGGCAATAATGTTGGCGATCAGCACCTCATATCACAATTTTGCGGCACGAAGTTCCCCACGATAAATCATCACGGTGTTCTGGGAGCCATGGAGGCAGGCGGCCTGAAGATTGCCTTTACTCATTATCCGGAGATGGCCAGGGGACTGGCGGCCATGGATAATTTTGATGTGGTGTGTTGCGGCCATAACCATCTTTACGCGGTGCGGGAGGTTGGTAATACACTGCTCATTAACCCCGGAGAGATGCTGGGGGCCGAGGCCCAGCCAGGATTTTGTATTCTGGAGACTGCTTCGAGAGAGGTGGAAAGGGTTGAGGTTGGGCGGCAGATGGTGGATGAGAGCGCGTAGCCGGTTTCAGTAATTAAAGGAGAAACAGAAAATGAATGAGGAAATGAGCTTTGCCGAGCTATTGGCGGAGAGTTATGAGGAGCCGGTGAAACTCCAGATCGGTGACAAGATAAAGGCCCGGGTGGTACGTATGGGCCGTGACCTGGTATTTGTTGACCTGGGCGGCAAGAGTGAGGGGATATTCCATTTAAGCGAGGTTATAGATGCCGAGGGTGAGGTGACCATTAAGGAGGGTGATGATATCCAGGTCTTCTTCTTGAGCGCCGAGCATGGTGAGATTCGCTGTACCACTCGTCTCGGCAAGGGGCCTGAATCACGCGCTCTCCTGGAATCGGCCTTTAAAAGCGGCATTCCGGTGGCCGGTATGGTGGAGGGCGGGATTAAGGGCGGTTTTGCCGTCAAGCTGGCTGGCGCGGCCCGTGCCTTCTGTCCCTTTTCGCAGATCGGGGTTATCCGCGCGGAAGACGAAGACCTCAGCGGCCGGGAGCTTGATTTTAAGATTATTGAATTTGGGGAGGACGGCCGTAATATCATTATTTCACACCGCAAGGTTCTGGAAGAACAGCGGCGGGAGAAAATGATCCAATTACGGGAGACCTTAAGCGAGGGGATGACGGTTGTCGGCACAATTTCCTCTATCCGTGATTTTGGCGCCTTTGTTGATATCGGTGGTTTAGACGGCTTATTACCGGTCTCGGAAATCTGCTGGGGTCATGTTGAGGATATTAACGAACGTCTGCGTATCGGCCAGAAGGTTGAGGTCAAGATCATGAAGCTGGATTGGGAGGCGGAACGCTTCTCTTTCAGCCTCAAAGACACTATGCCCGATCCCTGGCATGATATTCTCGGTAGTTACCCCTTAGGCAGCAGCCATAAGGGCCGGGTGGCCCGGTTAACCAATTTCGGGGCCTTTATTACCTTGGAAGAGGGGGTTGACGGTCTGCTCCATATCTCCAAACTCGGGGCCGGCCGCCGCCTCAATCATCCCCGTGAGGTGCTGGAAACGGGCCAGGAGGTTGAGGTCAAAATTGAGGCGGTAAAGGCTGAGGAGCGGCGGATATCTCTGGCCCTGTCCGGGAATTTAACCCCGGCCGTGGATGGAACTAAGGACGGGGAGGTGAAATCTGGCGGCGAAGATGATTACCGGCAGTACACCCGGCCGGCCAAGAGCAGTTCCATGGGTACCCTGGGGGATCTGCTGACGGCCAAATTAAAATTGTAACTTTGGCAGCGCTCCAAACCGGAGACCGGCCTGGCGACTGTTGGGCTGAAGTTAGTTATAAAATTTTGAACATCGAATGACCACAGGGCAGAGTGGGGACGTCTATGATTTCATGCGTTTTAAACAAGCAACTCGAACAGAAAGGGGGGCAAGTTTGCTATTGACTTTTGTACAATCTTTTTTAATGGTTCTCAGGCGAAGAAAAGCCTGCCAAGTGTGCGATGATGGTTTCCAAGTACTCCGTGGATTTAGTCATGGCTTCAATGCGTCTTTTGTATCCACAAGTGCGTTTATCTACTGCCTTTTTGATCCCCCGCAGCCGTTTCTCTACTTTTGCGGAAGAACAAAGAATAAAGTCCAGCGGCAGAAAGCTATTCCCATCGGACCATCCCAAAGTCAACAGCTTAAATCCCTTCAGGCTACGGCCGATATTGTGATCATAGACCCAAGCCAACAGCTCAACCATCTTAGATCGAGACCGATCGTAGGTGGAGTCATCAAAAATCAGGACTTTTTCACGTTCTTTACTGGTCAGTACGTCAATGCAGCGAACAACCAGGCAAACCAATGCCAGCATAAACTTGCGCCAGTTGTGTTTAGGGCTTTTGAGAAAGTCATAAGCCGCATCCTTCTTAAATGGCAGCTTAGGGTTGCCCACTATACCTTGCGCGAAAGTAACACCCTCAAAGGGCAACGAGAAGATGGCGGTAAACAGTGTCAGAGGAGAAACGCCCCGCATTTTCCTGACTCCATTATTGTGCAGCATAGTTCCAATTTTGAAGGTCTTCACAAAGGAGAAAATTCTGCTTTGCAGTTGTATTGCTTCTTGCAGATCCTGGTATTTTTTGGTAGCATCCATTTTAGCCTTTCCTTGTTGATATTATTGAACTTTTTGAGAATTCCAATATATCAAAAAGCGAAAGGCTTTTCACGTTAATTATGTAATTATTTTAATGGGTTGATTTATTTTTTGACACCATTACAGCTAACCCCGAAACTTGAGATGGGTATATTCCCCATTTGTTATGGATGAATTTCAGATAGAGGCCTATAATTTTTATTTGCCGGAGGAGAGGATTGCCCAGCATCCAGCGGCGAGGCGGGATGAATCACGCCTGTTGCGGGTCGATTGCGGTACCAGGAAAATTAATCATGGCTTTTTTGCCGGACTCCCGGAACTTCTGCGGCCCAATGATCTTTTAGTGCTGAATGATACAAAGGTTTTTCCCGCCCGTCTCCTTGGCTGCAAGGAAACAGGGGGCCGCGTTGAACTTCTATTACTGGAATACCCGGCGGTGGATGAGGGCAGCGGCGTTCTCCTCCCGGCTCTGGCTCGTAGTTCTAAACGCCCGCGGCTTGGGAGTAAGATCATCTTCGGCCCTGATTTGGAGGCTGAGATTGTTGAACTGCGCCGGGGCGGTGCGGTTTTAATTCGTCTAAGCTGGCGGGGGGAATTGAACGCGGCTCTAGAGCGTTACGGCCGTATTCCCCTGCCGCCTTATATTCACCGGGACGGCAAATCACAGACGGAGGACAGGAAACGCTATCAGACGGTCTATGCCAGTGAGCACGGCGCCATTGCCGCTCCCACTGCCGGGCTTCATTTTACCCCGGAGATGCTGGCTGTTATTAAGGGGATGGGAGTGGAAATTGCCCCCGTGACTCTCCATGTTGGTTATGCCACCTTCGCTCCGGTGCGGGTGAAGGATATCCGCGACCATGATATTCACGCCGAATACGTTACGGTGGGGGCAGAGACGGTAAAGGCGGTAGAGAGAACAAGGGGAAAAGGCGGCCGAGTGTGGGCGGTGGGGACAACCTCGGCCAGGGCTTTGGAGTTTGCCGCCTGCGGGGAGGGCAGGATTCGGCCCGTTGCCGGAGAGGCTTGCCGCCTCTATATTTATCCAGGTTATGAATACCAGGTGGTGGATAATCTGATTACCAACTTTCATCTGCCCAAATCGTCATTATTATTCATGGTCAGCGCCTTTGCCGGCCGGGAGCTGGTGATGGCCGCCTATGAGGAGGCTCTGCGACTTAAATATCGCTTTTATTCCTATGGTGACGCTATGGTCTTGTTGAAGGGGTAATTTTATTGGTACAGTTCTGGTTGCAATCGCGGCAGAAAACATGAAATGCAGATTATGCCGCAGTCCTGTTTCGTCGGCCTGCTGTAAGACGGAAAACAGCTTTTTTAGGCGGGGCGCAGCTCATGGGCCTGATCGCGGTGAGATACCGCAAAAAACGATAATTATAAGATGGCTGGTCTCTGCTTGTAAAATATTGTAATATGATTACGTCAATTTTTTTAAGTGTTTATTCGGACGACGTTATTTGTTGCTTCTTTACAGATTTTAAGGAATTAGATTTTAATTATGAATATTTCAACTACTACAAATGATCCATGGCGCTGTACCGCCGATATGCAGGTCTATTTTGTCCATGATAGTCTGCAAACCAGGCTGCCGAAGGCGGTGCTGAGTCAAATAGAAAAGGTGCGGCAGGCTGGTGACTTCCCCAGTTGTCAAGAGGGGACGCTGTCTTTTTATCCAGAGAGTGAGCAGGGCTGTGCTGCCAGCCGGGTTCTTGTTATTGGCTTGGGTAAGGGAAATTTAAACGGTGAGACTTTCCGGGCTGCCGGTGGTCGTATTGCTCAAAAGGTTAAAAAAATCAAGGCGGCCAAAATTGTTGCCGCCTTGCCGGAAGAACTCGAATATCCGGCCCAAGAGATGAGTCAGTATATAGTAGAAGGTCTTATCTTGGGGAACTATCAATTTAGTAAATATAAGACCGTAGAGGAAGATGATGAACCGCACAATTTAATCAGTGAGCTGATAATAGCCGCGAGTGATGTTCAGGGGGAGATCGCTGCTGCTATGAAGCGCGGCCTTATAGGCGCTGAGTCGGCCTGTCAGGCCCGGGATATGGCAAATGAGCCGGGCAACCATTGGACCGCGGAAGATTTTGCCGTCTATGCCCGGAAATTGGCGGCAGAATTCGATATGCCATGTAAGATTTTGGGAAAGAGCGAATTGCGGAAATTGAAGATGGGTGGTTTGCTTGGTGTTAATCAGGGAACGACAGCCCCGCCCCGTCTAATTATGCTGGAGTATCGTACCGGTCGTCAAGTACCTGCTTTGATGTTGGTTGGCAAGGGGCTTACCTTTGATTCCGGCGGCATTTCTCTAAAACCCAGCGCTGGTATGCAGGACATGAAATATGATATGTGCGGCGGTGCGGCGGTACTGGCGGTTATGGCGGCTCTGGGCCGGGAACGGCCTGATAATGTGGATGTTGTGGCCGTGGTTCCGGCCACGGATAACATGCCTGGGCCCGGAGCTTTGAAGCCGGGTGACATCCTCAGGCAGTATAACGGCAAGACAATAGAAATTATCAGTACCGATGCTGAGGGGCGCCTAATCCTGGCAGACGCTTTGAGCTATGGGATTAAACGCTTTAAACCGGAGGTGGTCATTGATCTGGCCACCCTGACCGGGGCTGTAATTGTCGGTTTGGGGCATCATACGACTGGTCTGATGAGTAATGATGATGATCTGGTTCAACGGCTTTGCCGGGCTGGTGAACAGAGCGCTGAACCAGTTTGGCGTCTGCCCCTTGGCAAGGACTACAGTAAACAGCTTAAATCTCTGACCGCCGACCTGAAAAATGTTGGGGATAAAGGGGCGGGCACCATAACTGCCGGTGCCTTTTTGCAGGAATTTATTACTGATACTAAATGGGCTCATCTTGATATTGCCGGTACGGCCTGGAATTTTACTGAAAAGAGCTATGTCCCTCCCAAGGGGCCGTCCGGTGTCGGCGTCCGCCTTCTCCTGGAATTGATTAGGGAATGGCAGCCATGAAGTACAAAGTTTTCAATTTTTATATAATGTGAAGATATGGATGAAATTGCGCTGGCAGGCATGACCGTTCTTCTGGCCGAGGATGAAGAAATAAATACCGAGGTCGCGGTTAATATACTTGAGGATAAAGGTCTGCGGGTAACTGCCGTCTGTGACGGCCTTGAGGCGGTGAAGTGTTACAAGGCTCGTTCCTTTGATATCGTTCTGATGGATATCATAATGCCGGTGATGAACGGTTACCTCGCCGTGGCTGAGATCAGGAAACTTGAGAATCTTGAGCGCCGCACACCGGCCGTTATTATTGCCATGAGCGCACTTTCCGATCCGGATGAACGCCGGAAATGGTTAAAGAACGGGATAGACGGCTATGCGGCGAAGCCCATAAACTGGCCTGGTTTGTTTAGAGAGATCGCCCATAATGTGGGCGGCAAAAGGACTACTAAGCCTCAGGCAGATGTTTTATTATGTGTCATCGACTATGAGCGTTTTGTGGGAGATATGTGTAATAAAAACCATGAGTTGGCTCTGAGCTTGATTAACAAATTTGTCAGCAGCCGAGCTGGTGAATTGATTAAGGCGGCCGAGGAGGCGGTTAGAAATAAAGATGTTAAACGCCTGCGAGAGGTTTGTCATAGTATGATCGGCGTTTCCCGGAGTATGTGCGCTGAAGGCCTGGCCAGACGAGCCTCTGAATTACGGCAGCTGGCCATAGAGGGGAGCTGGCCTGCCATGCCTGACGTAATTGAGACCATGCGCCAATGCCATGATAATATAATGCGCTGGTGGGAGACTCAATTATAACTTTATTTATTATGGAGTTAAGGGCTGTTTACAATCTCTATAATTTCATCCCCTGAAGATCACAACTTTCTAAAAGGCAAAGGCGGCCTTGAACAATTCTTTGGTATATGCCGCCTTAGGGTTCTCAAAAATTTCCTTCGCCGTTCCACTCTCTATTATTTTACCGTCCTTCATTACCGCCAGTTCATTGGCCAGGGCTCGTACTACCCGCAGATCATGGCTGATGAAAAGGTATGTCATCTTGTAACGCTGTTGAATATAGCAGAGGAGATCAATGATCTGGGCCTGAATGGTCATGTCAAGAGCGCTGGTGGGCTCATCCAAAATCAGAAAGCGGGGATGGAGGATAACAGCTCTGGCTATGGCAATTCTCTGGCGCTGGCCGCCGGAAAACTCATGGGGATAACGTTGGGCCATGGCGGCATCGAGACCAACTTCATCTAAGGCCTTCTCTACCCTCTTTTTGAGTTCATTTTTATGAAGTTTAGGGAAATGCACCCGCAGTCCTTCGCTGATTATCCTGCCCACGGTAAGGCGGGGGGAGAGTGATGAGAACGGATCCTGAAAGACAATCTGTAATTCCCGGCGCAGAGTCCGCAGGCGGCGGGCACCGCATTTATTCAATTTTATACCCTTATAATCAATCTCCCCCTTGCTGGCCAGCAGACGCAGGATAGCAAATCCCAGGGTACTCTTACCAGAGCCCGATTCCCCCACCAGCCCCAAAGTGGTGCCCTGTTTTATTTTAAGGGATACCCCGTCAACGGCGGTGAGCCGTTCACGGGCCTTGAACCAGCTTCCCGGCTGGGAAAACTCAACTCGCAGATCTTTAATTTCGATGAGCGGTTCATTGGCGGCAGCCGTCTTCGGCGGCTCGCCATGGGGGGCGGAATTCAGCAGACTGCGGGCATAGGCGGTGCGGGGATGATGGAAAACCTCCTGGGCGGGGCCGGATTCCACTAAATGGCCGTGGTGCATGATATAGACCGTCTGGGCGATCTCATGTACCATGGCCAGGTCATGGGTAATGAGCAGTACCGCCATTTTAAATTCGGCCTGCAAGTCTAAAATAAGATGGATTATCTGGGCCTGGATGGTAACGTCCAAGGCCGTGGTGGGCTCATCGGCAATGAGCAGATCCGGGCGGCAGGCCAGAGACATGGCAATCATTACCCGCTGCCGCTGGCCGCCGGATAATTGATGGGGAAAATGCCCCATCCTCTTTTCCGCCTCTTGAAGTCCGCAGCGTTCAAGCAGATTTACGGCCTCCCGGCGGGCCTGGGGAACGGTAAGATGGCGGTGAATGATAAACGGTTCAAGTAATTGGCTGCCAATATTATAGACCGGATTCAACGAGGTCATGGGCTCCTGAAATATCATGGCAATACGGTTGCCCCTGATCTCCCGGATTTTATTCTCGGAGAGTTCCAGCAGGTTGCGGCCGTTCAGCTCAATGCGGCCGCTGGTCTCCACCGGAGCCACCTTGTCCAGGAGGCGCAGAATACTCATGGCGGTAACCGATTTCCCGGAGCCGGATTCCCCCACTAAGGCCGTGGTGCCCCCCCGTGGTATTTGCAGGTCGATTCCCCGCACCACCTCTACCTCAGCGGAGTCAAGTTTGAATTTTACCCGCAGGTCTTTGATGTTAAGCAGCATTATCTTAAATGAGTTCTATTAGTTCCGGGGATCAAAGGCCTCACGCAGGGCCTCACCGATGAAGATTAACAAGACCAGGGTTCCCACCAGAACGACCACGCTGCCCGCTGACAGCCACCAGGCCTCAATATTATTCTTGCCCTGGGCCAGGAGTTCGCCTAGACTCGGGGTGGGCGGCGGTACTCCGAGACCGAGGAAATCAAGGCTGGTAAGGGCCAGAATGGCGCCCGACATCCGGAAGGGCAGGAAGGTAATTACCGGGGTCATGCCGTTGGGCAGCAGGTGGCGGAACATAATGGCGCCATTCCCCACCCCGAGAGCTCTGGCGGCCGTGATATAGTCCATATTGCGGCCCCTTAAAAATTCGGCCCGCACATAATCAGAGAGCCCCATCCAGCCGAACATGGAAAGCAGAATTAGAAGCAGGGTGATAGAGGGTTTGAAAATGGCAGAGAATATAATCAGCAGGTAGAGTTCCGGCATGGAGCCCCATATCTCAATAAAACGCTGGCCCAGAAGGTCGGTGAGGCCGCCGAAATAGCCCATCACCGCCCCGGCCATGATACCGACGGCGGTACCGATGATGGTCAAGGCAAAGCCGAAGAGGACGGAAAGGCGGAAACCATAAATAACCCGGGCCAGGACATCACGGCCCTGGTCATCGGTGCCCAGCAGATTCTCCCGGCTGGGCGGCGAGGGCAGCGGGACATTAAGATTCAGATCAATGGAATCGTAGCTGTGAGGGTTGGGGGGGAAGACGGCCCAGTTGCCGTTGCTGGTAATTTTTTTCAGGATATAGGGATCGCGGTAATCGGCCTCGGTCTGGAAATCACCGCCAAAGGTGGTTTCGGGATAGGTCTTGAAAACGGGAAAATAGATATGGCCCTGATAATCCATAATCAGAGGTTTATTGTTGCTGATAAGTTCGGCGAACAGGCTGATTATAAAGACAATAGAGAAGATAATCAGGCTGTAATAGCCCAGTTTATTGGCCTTGAATCGCCGCCAGTGGCGCCCGCCAGCTCTGTCTTCTATGGCGGCCATCAATGATTATCCACGCTGTCAAAGGAGATTCTGGGATCAACCATGACATAGCTTAAATCCGAGAGCAGTCTGGCAATGAGCCCGATAATAGTGAAGAAGAAAAGGGTGCCCAATACCACGGGGTAATCTCGATTCATAATGGAGTTGTAGGCCAGGAGTCCCATGCCGTCAAGGGAAAAAATGGTCTCGATCAACAGGCTGCCGGTGAAGAAGGCGGCAATAAAGGAGCCGGGGAAACCGGTAATAATGGGGATAATGGCGTTACGAAAAATATGGCGGTAGAGAATGTGGTTCTCTGACAGTCCCTTGGCCCGGGCGGTGATGACGTATTGTTTCCTGATTTCCTCTAAGAAACTGTTCTTGGTGAGCATGGTCATTATCGCCAGGCTGCCCACGGTACTGGAGATTACCGGCAAAACCATATGCCAGAGATAATCGGTGATTTTGGCCATCAGTCCGAGACTGGACCAGTTGTCCGAGACCAGGCCCCGCAGGGGGAAGATGCTCCAGAAACTGCCGCCGCCGAAAAGGACAATGAGAATAATGGCCAGGGCAAAGCCGGGAATGGCGTAGCCGGTGAGGATAACGGTGGAGGTAAAGACGTCAAAAGGGGTGCCGTGGCTTACTGCCTTTTTTATTCCTAAGGGGATACAGGTGAGATAGACGATGAAAAAACTCCACAGTCCCAGGGACATGGAGACCGGCAGCTTTGATATTACTAAGCTGGTAACGCTCTGATGGTGATAATAGCTGGTGCCGAAATCAAAGCAGAGGTAATTCTTCATCATGGTCAAAAAACGTGTAAGCGGCGGTTTGTCAAAGCCGTAGAGCTTTCTTAACTCGGCGATGCGCTGCTGATCCAGTCCTTTATCCCCCTGATAAAGGCCCACAATACCGGAGCTGGCTTCGCTGCCTCCGGTATTGTGGGCCTTCAACTGGGAGAGCATTTGTTCCACCGGGCCGCCGGGTACGAACTGGGTAACAGTAAAGGTTACCAGCATGACCCCGAAGAGGGTGGGAAACATAAACAATATACGGCGCAGGATATAACGGGCCATGGTGATTCGGCGGTTTTATTTCTCCCACCAGGTCATCAGGGCCTGGATGGGCTGATAGTAGAGGGGCAGGGTTTTGGGCTGGTCGAATTTATTCCAGTAGGCCACCCGGTGGCGGGCCAGATACCAGTTTGGCACCACATAATAACCATACCACAGCACCCGGTCAAGGGCATGGCAGGCCGCCTTTAACTGCCGGCGGTTATGGGAGTATATTATGTCGTTTACCAAGGCATCAACCACCTTGCTTTTGATGCCGATGAGGTTGCGGGAGCCCTGGCGGTCGGCGGCGGCCGATGACCAGTAATCACGCTGTTCGTTCCCCGGTGACTGGGATTGGCCAAAGACACCGACCACCATGTCAAAATTAAATTTTTCCAGCCGCCGGGTATATAATGCCGGGTCGATGGTACGGTAACCGGCTGTGATTCCCAGGCGTTTCAGGTTCAGGACATAGGGGGCGATCACCCGTTCAAAGGAGGGGGAGGCCAGGAGAATCTCGAAGATGAATTTACGGCCTGTGCGGCGGTTTACCAGCTGGTTATTCACCACCTGCCAGCCGGCCTCCTTTAAAAGGCGCTGCGCCTGACGCAGGTTTCCTCGCAGGGAGTGGGGCGGCTTGGTGGTAAACGGGGTCAGGGGGGTGGTAAATACCTCCGGCGGTAATTGCTTTCTGAAGGGTTTGAGCAGTTTGAGCTCCCGGCCTCTCGGCAGACCGGTGGCTGCCAGGTCAGAGTTACTGAAATAGCTGTCGCAGCGGGTGTACTGCCCGAAAAAGAGGCTTTTATTCGTCCATTCAAAGTCAAAGGCCAGTCCCAGGGCCTCTCTTACCCGGCGGTCGGCAAAAAGGGGACGGCGGATATTCATCACAAAGCCCTGCATTCCGGCATCATTTTTATGGGGCAGATATTTTTTTATGATTTGACCGCTTTTAAACTTGGGGCCTCGCAGGTCGCGCTGCCATTGCTTGGCGATATTGATGGTCATAAAATCAAAATCACCGGCCTTGAAGGCCTCCATACTCACCTGTTGATCCTTGAAATATTTATAGGTAATGGTCTTAAAATTAAACATACCGCGCCGCACCGGAAGATTTTTGGCCCAGTATTTGGGGTTTTTCGCGTAGGTGATGTATTTGCCGGCCTCAAAGCTCTTTATTATATAGGGGCCGCTGCCCACGGGCGGCACAAGTCCAACCTCATTAAAAGGGTGGCGCTGATAAAAAGCGCGGGAGAGTACGGGCAGCTCACAGGCAATGAGGTGAAGTTCCCGGTTGGCCTTCTTAAAGATAAATTTTATCTTATGGGGGCCGAGAATCCTCGCCTCGCTTATATCCCGGAAATACGACTGGTAAAAGGGGTGGGCCGCCGGGCCTTTCAACGTATCAAGGGAGAATTTTACATCTGCCGCCGTCAGCGGAGTGCCGTCGGAAAAACGGGCCAGGGGATTAAGGGTAAAGGTGACGGAGAGACCGTCAGCCGCCGTTTTGATGTCCTGGGCGATGAGCCCGTATTTGGCAAAGGGCTCGTCAAGACTGCTGACGGCGAGGGGTTCGAAGACCAGGGTATTTAGGCCGGCCGGGGCCGTGCCTTTAAGGGTAAAGGGATTCATCTTGTCAAAGCTGCCCAGACTGTGGAGGACAAGGCGGCCACCCTCTTTGGCCTTTAAAGATGTATAATCAAAATGAGTGAAGCTGGCCGGGTATTTTAATGATCCGTCTAAACTGACGCCATGGGCGGCAAAGGCCGTCTGAGGTAGAAGCAGCATGGTCAGGCAAATAAGTATATTTTTGAAAATCATAATGTTATTGATAATGAGTAAGGGTGAGCCATGATTAAATTAATCAGGTGATAAGTAATCGCTTTCCGCCTACAGCAGGCGAGAGAAAATCGGGGATGATTCCCAAGGTTTCCTGAGGGAAGCAGGCCCCTTTCGAGAAATTCCCCAGGCAACCTGCCTGCTGTTCAGGCTGTAAGCATAATACCCTAACATATTTCGATAGAAAACTGAAATAAGACAACCACAAAACGGGCAGATAAAATATAAGATTTTTCCTGCTAAAGCCGGCAACTGTTTATCCGGCAAAGGTCTTTTATGCTCGGGACGGGCCCAGATACGGAGCCGGATTGAAGATACAGAGAGGTGTTGAATGAATCGGGCTGTTTTCAAGCAGACATGCGGCGGCGGGCAACTTCAAACATGATAACTGCGGCGGCGGCCGAGGCATTTAATGACTCCATGCCGCCGGCCATGGGAATCCTGATCAGAAAATCGCACTGCCCCTTAACCAGGGGCCTGATGCCCTTGCCTTCACTGCCGATTACTATGCAGACCGGCCCTTTAAAATCGGCCTCATAGAGGCTTTGTCCACCGTCACCGGCGGCCCCGAATACCCAGAATCCCTCATCTTGCAGAACCTTCAGTGTCTTGCAGATATTGTTTACCTGGCAGAGGTTCAGGCGGCTCACCGCTCCCGCTGAAACCTTGGCCACGGTACCGGAGAGTGGTGCGGCCCGGTCTTTGGCGAAGATAATCCCCGTGGCTCCGGCCGCCGCGGCTGAGCGTATAATGGCCCCGAAATTATGGGGATCCTGAATAGAGTCAAGGGCTACTATCAGGGGTTGCTCTGTCTGCTGCCGGTGGATAATTTTGATAAGTTCGTTTAAGCCCATGACGCTAAATGGCCGGATGCGGGCCATTACCCCCTGATGCTTAACCGCGGCGGGTGATATTTCGTTTAAGTTCTCTATCAGGCGGTATGGAACTCCTTGGCGGCGGGCTGATTCTACTATTTCCTCGGCCCGCGCTATGGTTTTCTGGAGCCAGAGTTCAAGAATTTGCGCCGGGCTTGAAGATAGCAGCTCCATGACTGGGTGTATGCCCCATATCAGATTGGTATTTTCTGTCTTATGCCCCTTCTTGCGCTTTAAAATGGCCATGTTAATGCTCCGCCCCGCATATCCCGGCCGCTGGCGGCCCGGATGGCAATGACGATTGCCTCAAAGGTTCTGATGGCCGTCTCTAAGTCATCATTAATAATCTGATAATCGTATTCTTTTGCCTGGGCCAATTCTCCAGCGGCATTGGCGAGACGGGTGCGTAAACTTGCCGCGTTTTCTGTTTGCCGTCCTTTGAGGCGTCGTTCAAGTTCGGCCATGGATGGCGGAGCGATAAAGATATAGGAGGCCGGCAGACCGGCGGTGGCTTTGAGCTGCATGGCACCCTGCACGTCAATATCCAGGATGACATCGACTCCGGCGGCTAACTGCTCTTGCACCGCCTCTCTGCTGGTGCCGTAATAATTATCATGCACCTTGGCCCATTCAAGAAAGTCATTTCGCAGACGTTTGGACTCGAATTCCTCCATACTGATAAAATGATAATCACGGCCGTTCTCTTCACCTGGCCGCGATTGTCTCGTGGTGTGAGAGATGGAAAAGGCCAGATTAGTCAGGCGGTCGAGAACCGGTTTGACAATGCTGGTCTTGCCGGTGCCGGAGGGGGCGGATACAATGAGGAGACGACCCCTGCTCATGATTTTTTCTCCGTTTTTTCTCCCAGCACAGCACCACTCATGGGTTGAAAACGCTGTACCAGGGTCTCTGGCTGAACGGATGAGAGTACTACATGGCCGGAGTCGGTGATAACAATGGCCCTGGTCCGGCGGCCTTCACTGACATCAATCAGCTTATGACTGTTTCTGGCATCATCCCGCAGCTTTTTCATGGGGGCTGATTTGGGATTGACCACCGCGATAATCCGGGCGGCCACCACTGAGTTGCCGAATCCGACATTAATTAATCTTTGTTCCATAATTTACTCCGTTTACTCAAGATTCTGGATTTGTTCCCGCAGCTTTTCTGTTTCATTCTTTAATTCTATCGTGCGGTGAATAATAGCGCTGTCATTAATTTTGGAGGCCATGGTATTTATTTCCCGCAGAAATTCCTGCATGAGGAAGTCAAGGCGGCGGCCAACGGGGGCACTGTCATTTAAGAAATTCTTGAACTGGTGAATATGGCTTTTGAGGCGTACCAACTCCTCAGTGATGTCTGATTTGTCGGCCAATATTGCCATTTCCTGAGCCAGGCGGCCGGGATCAATCTCCACGCCGTCTACAAGGCGGGCGAGGCGGGACTTACAGGCCTCTTCCTTCTGGCGCAATAATTTCGGGGCTGCCATCTCAATTTCGTCGGTAATGGTCTCAAAACCGGTGAGCCGCTCTATAAGTTCAGTCTTTAAGGTGCGGCCCTCGGCCCGGCGCATGGCCAGGCAGGCCTCTAAGGCTTGTCGCAGGGCGGCCTCAATTTCCACCCAGGTCTCGTCAAGATCCTCTTCTGGTTCGGCTTCGGTGATGATGCCGGGGTATTGGGCAATAAGCCGTAGATCAGGGGCCTCCTGCCGCCCCAGTTCCTGGTTCAGGGTGAGTAGAGACTGGTAATAGGCCCTGGCCAGAGGCCGGTTGGTGCGCAGGGTGACCTCTTCCGTCCTGCCGGGGGTATAGTTTATGACGATCTCAATATGTCCCCTGGACAAGAGCAGGGCGGCTGTTTTCTTTATTTTATCCTCTAACATGGCGTAACGGCGGGTGATTTTGAGATTTATATCACAAAAACGATGGTTTACGGTACGAATTTCCACCGTCCATTGCCGGCGGCCCTGGAATTCTCCCCGGCCAAAGGCGGTCATGCTCATGGGACTCATTTAATCACCTCCAACAGTTCTTCCTGGTTCACCGTGGCTGTACCCACCTTACCCACCACAATCCCGGCCGCGAAGTTGGCCAGAGCCGCAGCGGCCGCGTAAGGCAGGCCGGCGGCTGTCCCCAGAGCCAGAGTAGCAATCACCGTATCTCCGGCCCCGGTGACATCAAAGACCTCTTGGGCGACGGTGGGGATGGTGATGGTTGGTTTATGCCGTTCCACCAGGCCCATTCCGGCCTCGCCTCTAGTGATTAGCACCGCCTCAAGATCGAGTCGAGACAACAGCTTTTGGCCCGCTTCCTGCAAAGAGGCTTCATCAACGATGCTGATTCCGGTTAATTGTTCGGCCTCATGATGATTGGGAGTGATAATGGAGGCCCCCATAAAGCGCTGGGGCAGATTGGGTTTGGGGTCGATAATCAAAGGGATATTCGGATAATCCCGCAGGCAGAGGCGCAGAAAATCCATTAACTGCGGGCTGATCATGCCCTTATTGTAATCAGAGACCACCACCGCCTGAAAATCGGCGATATTAGCGGTAATAAATTTCTTTATCTCTTCAAGATAGGGGCCGTTAACGGGGCTGCTGTCCTCGTGATCAAAGCGTACCAACTGCTGATTGCGGGCGATAATTCTGGTCTTGACGGTGGTAGGGCGGCCGCTGAGGCGGATAACTCCGCCTGGGTCAGACGAGAGCTCATGGAGCAGGGCCAGCATACGGGTGCCCATGTCATCCCGGCCAATGGCCCCGCAGATAACGGCTTCGCCGCCCAGGGCGTAGATATTATTCAAAACATTGGCGGAACCGCCGAGCAGCAAATCATCATGGGTGACATTTACCACCGGCACCGGGGCTTCCGGCGATATGCGGGAGACCTCTCCCCAGATAAAATGATCGATAATAAGATCGCCAAGCACCAGGACACGAAGATTATTAAAGGACTTCAGAGCCTGGCGCAGGGCCGAAGTGTCAATATTTGCCATAACTTTATTTTTCATTTTTGGTTTTTTAAAAGGTTAGACGCAGATTAGTATGAACTACGTTAACAGATGGTAACTATTTAGCCAAACAACCGGGGCGAGCCTGGCCTCTATTTTAAAAGTAACGGTAACTATTTAGCTGCACCAAATCTGTGGTTGATAACGCTGTTCATCTATACATAGAGATGTTTAATTTCCCGCACTTTATCGCAGACTGTGGCGATTAATGATTTCAGATCTTCTTTGCTGGTTTGATTCGGTTTTATCTCTATGGTTACGTTGCTTCCGGCCGCCGGCGCCCAGCGTTCAATAAAACGGGAGGATGGGGCGCCGGCAAAGATTATGACTGCTGGAGTACCCGTGGCGGCGGCCAGGTGCTGGCCGCAGGAATCGTAGCCCACAAAACAGTCAGCGGCGCAGATCATCTTGCCCAGGGCGTCAATAGAACCATCGAAGGCCAAAATGCCGCTGTTAAACGGTGGGGTGGCAACTGGTATGTCTTCTGCCGTCATGCTGCCGGTTTTTACGCCGTTTTTCCGGGCCAGGGCCAGGATGTCATCTGTCTGGCGGCTCTCATTTCTGCCGTGGCCGCGATCCAGAATCAGGATAGTACCAGGTTCCCGAACCAGCTTCATTATCAGTTGATTTTCAAACTGGCGGGATATTTTCTTGCAGGGGTTATTACCCACCCCGAGATTCATGACCATGATAAACTTGCAGCCCCTGGCCTTCAGTCCCTGGCAAAAGGTGTTATAGCCATGCCCCTCGTTATGAAGAACAAGGTAAGGCGGTATCTCTTCCTTCTCGTCTAAAAGCCGGTTGAGCCATTGGCTGGTCAGGGACGATAAGCATCCTGATTCTCCCAGGCCGGGCTGCCATGAGCGGGAGGGAAAATAACAGGTTGAACAGTCATCAAGTAATGGCAGAAGACCAAGCTGAGTCAGGCGGCTGTCCGGATCAAAGAGCAGGGCGGCATCCTCCGGGGCATTTCGGGTCTCCATCTCAACAATTTTAAGCAGGGGCGGCCAGGAGGTCATTTTCTCAAAAAGTCTGCCGCCATTTTTATAAACGAAAGGTATGGCTCGGCAGTTATTGAGTTCCGGGAACAGAGACGGCAGGTGCCGGGGGCCGATGAGGACTATCTCTGCCAGGGGAAGTGAGCGGCGCAGGCGGTGGACTATAACGCTGGTGATGGCGATATCCGCCCCGGTTGTTACCCTGGAGAGGACAATAACCTTGCGCGCCGCTTTTTTACGCTCCCGGCTTAATATCCTGGGGCGGCTGATGCTCTTGTAGCGTTTTATGATATCCTCTGGACGATGAAATCCACGCTCCGTAAGCAGACGGTCTAACTCCCGGCCCTGGGGGGTCTGGCGCACAAAGGCGATTATGCGGGTCAGAACCTCATTGCCGATCTCGACCCCGGCCCTGGAAAAATCATCGCAGAGCGGCTCAATGATACCGCAGAAAATACCGCAGACGGCATCATCCGCCTGCTCGTCATCCCTGGCGGCCAGGCGGCATAATCTGGTCAGTAATTCATAATCAGGCCTCCTGCCGGCCTGGAAGTCAGTTATAAAGGCGCGGGCCCGGTTCCTGATGGTAATATTTTCCGGCTCCCGCCCCTCCGCCTTATTTGCCGAGAGCCTGGACAATGGCATCACCCATGGCTGCCGTGTCTACGGTTCGGGACTTGTCAATGGCTATGTCGGGGGTGTGAATACCGGCATCAAGGACATTATTCACCGCCTGTTCAATGGCATCGGCGGCCTGGGGAGCGCCAAGGCTGTAGCGCAGCATCATGGCCGCTGAGAGGATCTGGGCGATGGGGTTGGCAATGCCCTTGCCGGCTATGTCAGGGGCTGAACCGCCTGCCGGTTCAAAAAGCCCAAAGCCTGATTCATTTAAACTGGCCGAGGCCAGAAGCCCCATGGAACCGGTCATCATGGCGCATTCATCGGAAATTATATCGCCGAACATATTTCCGCAGAGCATGACATCAAACTGGGAGGGATCCTTGATGAGCTGCATGGTGGCGTTGTCCACGTAAATATGGTTCAGCTCGACATCTTCATACTCTCTGGCCACCTCCATCACGACTTCGCGCCATAAGACCATGGAGGTGAGGACGTTGGCCTTGTCAACTGAGGTTACAAGTTTGCGGCGTCCTCTGGCGGCCATAAAGGCCTTATGGGCGATTCGTTCAATTTCACGGCGGCTGTAAACTAAGGTGTCGTAAGCCTTTTCCGCCGGGCCGCTCCCCTCCCGGCCCTTGGGCTGGCCGAAATAGATACCGCCGGTGAGCTCGCGGACGCAGAGGATATCGAAGCCCCTGGCTGCGATGTCGGCCCGCAGGGGACAGGCGGCGGCCATTGACTTAAAGACCCTGGCCGGCCGCAGGTTGCAGAAGAGTTTCAACTCTTTACGCAGGGGAAGCAGGGCCGCCCGTTCCGGCTGCTGATCCGGTGGCAGAGACTCCCATTTGGGGCCGCCCACTGAACCAAAGAGTACGGCATCGCTATTCTGGCAGAGGGTAAGGGTGGCGGGCGGCAGGGCCTGACCGTGATTGTCAATAGCCAGGCCCCCGACGTCGGCCTGTTCATATTGCATGGGCAGGGAAAAATCAGCACTCACCGCCTTTAGTACCTTTAAGGCCTCACTCATAACCTCGGGGCCTATACCATCACCGGCCAGAATCGCTATTTTCTTCACATTTTCACCTCACTTTATAATTGGTTCCAGGCATATTCGGGCCATTTGATTTTCGTTCAGTCCTTTATCCCAGATTGGGCGCATCTGAATATAATCAGAAAATTTTAAGTTATCCACATACCATAAAATGGTTCTAATCTCAAGTAAGGCCTAGGTGATTCGCCCGATGAATTATTTCTTGCCAATTTATTTTATTCGCGTTAGTAAAAAGATATAGAGTATGTAATGAGGTTTAGGGGGGCAGGTTTAAAGTCCTGTCTCAATGGTGTGTTTTCTTGAATATTTAAAATATTTCAGGTGTTGGTCATGAACTTTACAGAGCATTTTTTTCATCCATCTCCACCTCCATCTCCCTGTGTGTCGCATACCTCTGCGCGGCTGATCTGCCAGGATCACAAACCCCTTCGCCTGCGTCTTGAACGTCTTTTGTCGAGGGCTGATGTCAATATTAACGGTACTCAGCCCTATGATTTTCAAGTTTATAATTCCTCTGTCTATGCCAGAATTTTTGCTCAGGGTTCTCTTGGACTGGGCGAGGGGTATATGGATGGCTGGTGGGACAGTCCAGTTCTGGATGAGTTCTTTTTCCGGGTGTTACGGGCCGGATTGGCCGAGCGGGTGGTGACTTGGAAAGATGGTTGCGCGGCCATTGAGGCCCGGTTGCTCAATCATCAAAGTTTGTCCAGATCCTTAGAGGTGGGCAGGACTCATTACGATATCGGTAATGATTTTTACCGCCGGATGCTGGATCAACGGATGATTTATAGCTGCGCCTATTGGCGGCACGCCCAGACCCTGGATGAGGCCCAGGAGGCCAAATTAGATTTGGTCTGCCGTAAGCTCGACCTGAAACCAGGCATGCGGCTCCTTGATATAGGCTGCGGCTGGGGAGGTATGGCGGCCTATGCTGCTGAGAGGTATGGCGTTGAGGTCTTAGGGATCACAATTTCCAAGGAACAGGCGGCCTATGCCAAGGAGTTGTGCCGGAAATTGCCGGTGACCATTAAGATGCTGGATTATCGTAAACTGGATGGTACCTTTGACCGGATAGTATCCTTGGGGATGTTTGAGCATGTAGGTTATAAAAATTATCGAACTTTTATGGAGAGTGTCCACCAGCTGTTACCCGAAGATGGTTTGGCTCTGCTCCACACCATTGGCAATAATCATTCCACCTGCACCACCGATAAGTGGATTGACCGTTATATTTTCCCCAACTCCATGCTGCCTTCGGCTAAACAGATCAGCATTGCCGTAGAAAAACTTTTTGTTATTGAGGACTGGCATAATTTCGGGGCTGATTACGATACGACCCTCATGCATTGGTTTAAAAGATTTGACCAGGCCTGGCCGGAAATTCGGGGCGGAAAATACAATGAGCGTTTTTACCGGATGTGGAAATATTACCTCCTTTCTTGCGCCGGTTCCTTCCGGGCCCGCAAAAATCAGGTCTGGCAGCTGGTTCTTTCACCCAGAGGCTGTGTGGGCGGCTATTATGCTCCCCGGTGAACCGCTTGTTCCAGCATGGCTGGCAGGCCGCCTTGCTCTGCCGGCCGGAACCCCATAACCTCCCGCCATATTTCATCACTCTCCATACAGAAATAGATACAGGTGCTTCGGTGAGCCTTCTTCCGTAGTAAATTGTAAATATGCCTGTACATCTCCACTCGTAAGTCTCGAAAATAGCGGCATTTGCCGTCCAAGCCCATAATAAACTCTTCAGCCATGAACCGTGATTGGGGAAAACGGTCGGTAGCTATCTGTCGTAAGCCGGGCAGGAAACGCAGAGCGCCCATGCTGATCCAGGCGATTTTAGAAGCCGGTACGGTGGCAAATAAACGTTTTATGGTCTCGGCGTAGCCCGCCCGCCAGCCGGGGTGGTATATTATGGGGTCAAAATGAAAGGCTAATTTGTAGCCCCATTGGGCGCATTGGGCCGCCGCCGCCAGCCGCTCATCAAGGGTGGCGGTGCGTAGTTCCTCTCTTTTCATGATCTCCGGGCTGTTCAATGACCAGGCCGTAATTGTCCGGCCCTGGTGATCGAGCCCCTCTAAGTTGTCAATCATGGCGCTCTTGGTTTTTAACTCCAGAACGGTATTGGGATGTCGAGTGGTGAAATTTATTAGGATTTCGCTTAAACCAGTCCACTTGTCAAGGGCCATGGAATCGGTAAATTCACCGGTACCGATGCGCCAGAAACGCTTGGGGCCGACCTCATTAACGGCCTTCTCGAGTTCAGTCAGCATGTCATCAATATTGACAAAAAAGGTCAGCCAGGGGTTGTTCAGATAGGCCTGGAGGATGCAGTAAACGCAGTCCATGGGGCAGTTCATGCCGATATTTATGACCTGATATTCACAGCATTGATATTCCCTGGTGCCGGGACAGGGTTTAAAAAAATGGCCTTGATTACGGCATAATAATAAATTGCGCTTGCCATTGGTTAATTGAAAATGGTATTGATCTCCTGAATTAAAGCCGGGGAGCTGGCGCTCTTTTATTATTTCAACAGGCAGCTTTGCCCTCTTGATGATCTGGCGGGCGTAGGGCTGTTCAGCGCACTCTTCGGTGACGAATATTTTCTTAATATACTGGGCTGGATTAATCATTACTTTGGCCGATTTATGGGGTTCGAGGCGTTTAACGCCTGTTTTTTTATGGCACATTTACTATCTTGTCAGGCAATCAGCAAGTCATTTGGCGCTCAGCATCTCTTTTCTGAAATCAGTATGGGGGTTTCGGCGGGTGAACGTCTGGGCCTCATCGGTCCCAACGGAGCGGGAAAATCCACCCTTCTGAAGATCTTTGCCGGTCTTGAGGAGGTGGACAGCGGTCAGGTCTTTGCCAATAAAAATGGGCGCCAGGTCTATCTGAGCCAGACGGATGATTTACCTTTAGAGCAGACTGTTGAGGAATGCCTGCTAACCGTGGTGGAGGGCGAGGCGGGCTTGGATGAGGCCGCCGTCTATGCCAGGGCGCGGCAGATGGCCGGTCAATGTGGTCTTTTTGACATGGAACAGCTGGTGGGGGATCTGTCCGGCGGCTGGCGTAAGCGTTTGGCCATTGGCCGGGCTCTGATTCAGCAGCCCGATCTTCTCCTTTTGGATGAGCCCACCAATCATCTTGATATGGCGGGGATTCTCTGGCTTGAAAAAATTCTGGCCCGTGCCCCCTTCGCCTTTATTCTCATCAGTCATGACCGTTATTTTCTAAATAACGTGACGAATCGGATTGTTGAACTCAGCCAGGCCTATACCGGAGGTTATCTCCGGGTTGAGGGCAGCTATGTTGATTTTCTGCGCCGCAAGACAGAGCTGCTGGCTGCCCAGGAAAAAAACGAAGCCGCCCTGAGCAACCGTTTACGCCGGGAGACTGCCTGGCTGGCCCGGGGCCCCAAGGCTAGAGCCACCAAGGCCCGCTACCGTATTGATGCCGCCAGTAGTTTGCGCCGGGAGGTGGATAAGGTTAAATGCCGCAATAATACGGGCGCTAAAATGGCCCTGGGGTTTGAGGGGACTAAACGGCGGAGTAAAATATTACTTTCTGCCCATAAACTGGCAAAATCATTTGCCGGACGGCGGATTTTTGATAAACTGAACATTGAATTAACTCCCGGAAGCTGTATGGGCATCCTGGGGAATAATGGTTCGGGCAAGAGTACCCTGATCCAGATTCTCGCCGGCCGTCTGCCGCCTGATGCCGGAACCATCAAAATAGTAGATGGTCTGCGGATTGTTCTCTTTGATCAGAAACGCCAGGAACTGGATCAGCACCAAACCCTGCGCCGGGCTCTGGCTCCGGAGGGCGATTCGGTGATTTATCAGGGCCGGGAGGTGCATGTCGTCTCCTGGGCCCGCCGTTTTCTGTTTCGCAGCGATCAACTTGAACTGCCGGTGAGCCGCTTGTCCGGCGGCGAACAGGCCCGTATTCTCCTGGCTCAGCTTATGCGGCAGCCAGCCGATATCCTGATGCTGGATGAGCCCACCAATGATCTGGACATACCTTCCCTTGAGGTTCTTGAAGAAGGGCTGGCGGAATTTGCCGGGGCCGTTATTCTGGTCAGCCATGACCGTTTTCTGCTGGATTCGCTGGCGGATTATATTATTGGTTTTGACGGCCGGGGCGGGGTAGAGGCCTATGCCGATTACAGCCAATGGCTGGCGGCGGTTCAGAAGGTTGAGAAGGCGGAAAAGCTGCCTAAAACAAAACCTGTCAAGGCGGTTCAAGCCCTTCCCGGTAAACAGGCAGGGAAGAAGCTGACTTTGGGTGAAGAATTGGAACTTAAGATAATTGAGGACTCGATTGCTGAAGCCGAAGAAAATCTTACCGCCTGCCAGGCCAGTCTGGAGTTTCCTGAAATTCAGAGTAAGGCGGAGGACTTGGCCGTCTGTTGCGTAAAGGTACGGGAGGCCCAGGAGAAAGTAGACAGGCTTTATGAGCGTTGGGAAGAACTGGAGCAGAAGAAAGATGGTTGAAACAGCAGAATTTTTTTAATTTTTTTAATGGGAGAAAATATGGCCTCTAATGTTGATGAACTAACCATAAATTATGAAGAGGATAACATCCTGATTGTCAAAGAGCTTGACAAGCAAATTCTTACCAAGGGGGCCTGGGCTACTCTTATCTATCGTTATCAACAGTGGGATCGCAAGAAGGAGGCGTATGGGCCGGATCGTTATACCATCAGGCGTTATCAAAAACGCAATGGTGAGTATATACCCAAGAGCAAGTTTAATATTTCCAGCCGTGACCAGGCCGAGAAAATTATTAAGGCCTTAGGTGAATGGCTGGAAGATTGCTGAGCAGACACTCTGGTGATTATTACAACTTTCAGACATCGCGCCGAATAGTTATAGTTTAACTGAATCTAATTCAGGAGAGTTTATGATCAAAAAGGTCAAGGTCTCTAAGTTGCGTCCTGGAATCTATATCCATGATTTTGATTGCGCCTGGCAGACCGGGAATCTCATTCTCGAACCAACCATGATTAACAGCAGGAAGTTGATTGATATTATGACCTCCTGGGGAATTAAGGAGGTTTATATAGATACGGAAAGGGGGTTGGATACCAAAAAGGAGGAACGGGCTCAGATAGAGCTGCATCTTGATACCGATCACGCCCTCCATGAGCTGGCTGCGGCGGAGCCGGAGACCTTGAGTAATATTCCTCTGCGTGAGGAGCTGGCAGTGGCCCGCAACATCAAAAAGCAGGCTATTAATATTATTGACAAGGCTATGTGTGAGGCTCGGCAGGGGCAGCCGGTGGAGATTGAGGAGGCTCATCAGCTCATTGAGAAAATGGATCAGTCCATTGTCCGTAATCGTGATGCCTTGGTATTATTGACCAGGATAAGGCGTAAGGATGAATATACCCTCATGCATTCCATCAGCGTTGGAGCTTATATTCTGAACTATTGTAATTTCTACAAGATAAATCATGATGAAAGCATGGCTCTGGCCATTGGCGCCCTCTTTCATGATATTGGCAAGACCAGGATTGAACGGGAAATACTGAATAAACCCGGTAAATTAACCGCAGAAGAATTTCAGGAAATGCGGCATCATGCCGCCTATTCCGCTGATATTCTCGCTGGCAGCCGGGGGTTGCCGTCAGAGGCCTATGACATCGCCCTTCATCATCACGAGCGTTATAACGGCAACGGTTATCCCCACGGTTTAAAGGGAGAGCAGATACTTTTTTGCTCCCAGTTGGCCGCCATTGCCGATGTTTATGATGCCTTAACCTCTGACCGTTGCTATAAAAAGGGGATCGACCGGGTAGAAGGGCTGCGTAAAATCTACGAGGGCAGTGGAGAGGAATTTAATAAGGAACTGGCCTATAAATTTATCCGCTCCATCGGAGTTTATCCCCTGGGAACCTGTGTCAAACTGGAGAGCGGCAGAATAGCAGTGGTTATTGGTTCCACCGAGAATGTTATTAAGCCCGTTGTCCGCATTTTTTATGATGAGAAGAGGGGGCTGCCCCTTCCGGCGCATGATCTTGATTTGTCCCATACTGAAGACAGTATCGCCCAGTATGAGGAAGCGGAAAAATGGGATATCGCCAAAATGAATATATTTGAGGATGATCTGGCCGCTGAAATTCTGCCATCCTAAGCCAAGGGCAGATTTTTACCAATTGGGGCGGTATCGTGCTGTCTTTGGCTCTGAATCAGGGGGCCGAAGAGGCCTTCATTGCCGCGCAGGCCCTTGGTGATAATAGTTTTAAGAGAGGACAGATCACGGCGGTTGATCACCAGATTGGCGCTTAAAGCCAGGGCTTCTAAATCATAGAGGGTATGGAATTCCGGGCCGATTATGGCGTAATAGATGTAACGCCTTACGGCCATGGGCAGATTGATTATTTTTTGATGCAGCGGGGATTGGGCCGGGCTGCCGATGATTTCGGTATCGACAATAATTATTTGGCATTGTGCGGCCCTGGAAACCGCCTGTGGAAGTGATTTTATAGTCCAGATTTCATAGTTCATGGCAGCTATCATCTCTACCGCCATGGATCTATATTGATTGTCGGGCATTAACAGCAGGGCGGTGGCCCCGGCTGATATTCTTTTTCCCCGACGCTCGTCCTTTTGGAGCCAGCCTAAATCTGGAGCCTGGGGAGGAGAGATTTTCTCTGGCGGTATGGGGGCGGGTGCAGGGCTAGCTATGGGCGGCACTTTTGTTTTTGGCCGGGCCTTGGTCTCCGGCCGCTTGATCCCGCTCATCAACTCCGGGAAAAGTTCAAAGGCGGTTTTGCTGTCTGTCTTTCGCTCAGTCATAGTCCTTTATACAAAGAGTTTGTAAGCCGCATATACGGGATGATGACGGTCTGATTTTACCATCAATTTCCAGGAAGTTCATGTGGTATAATTCGCCGAATAAAAAATCCAGTTCCTTCACCTCTATTCCCAATGTCTCTCGGCCCCGGCGGATGTTATCCATGAGCCGTGGGGCCTGAGTCAGATGATAGGGGTTCCTCTTTATTTCGCCTTGATGTTTAGTCAGGGCGGCCAGCATGAGGGCCAGGTCATTATCTGAAAGGCCGACAAGGAGGTTGGGGGTTGTCATGGGCTGCCAGAATTCCGTCTCCACGAGGGTTATCCGCCGTTCGCGGCTCCTGCTCATAAGGGCATCCATAATGAGGTGATGACAGCCCTCATGAGTAGGATGACGGTCGTTGGCGTGAGGCATGATGACGATATCAGGGGCTGAGCGGGTAAGATTAACCGCGGTTTTTTTGACCTTCTCCTGCCATTCCGCTTGTCGGCGGTCGGCCGGGGTAATATTGTCGAGCCCCAGGGGATTGGCAGCCAGCTGCCATTTAAAGCCGAGCATTTGGCAGGCCGCTTTAAGTTCGGTTAACCGTTCCGTTTTACGGGTTTGATTACTGCCCAGGGTAAGGGCCAGGCAGGTAACCTCAGCCCCCTGCTCCTGTTTAAGGCGCAGGGCAAGAGCCCCGCACAGGGTCTCATCATCGGGATGCGGAGCGCAGATTACTACTTTTAATCTCCGGCCATTATTGGTCTCGACGGGGCGGCGGCCGGCTGCCCGTGTTTCTTCATGCAGGCCCGGCTGGCCGCTCAGGCGCAGTCCCAGGCTGTGGGCCTTGACAAACATCTCCACATAGGGCCGCCAGATCCTTGTCTCCGCCTGGATAATATCCGTATGCTCTTTAAGAGTGTTCTTCATAATTCAATTATTTTAAGGGGTTCCGCCTGCCCCAATACCCCGTGGGCGGCCTTTATATAACCAATTTGCCGCCAGTCCCGTTTGAGCAGTCCCGCCCCGTAGGCATCAATGGCCGCCGGATCACTGGAGGCGGCCAGAGTCAAATGGGGCGGATCGCAGCGCGGCCCCTTCATGTGGGCATCCTGCATGCCTACCGTGGCATCAAGAATGGTGAAATCCGGGGTGCGGTAGCGGTTTAAATCAAAGATGGCGGTATTTATATCTTGGTGAAAGGCGGCCTTTTTCCAATGCCCCTTTTGCTGATAATGTTCCGGTGGCGGGGCACCCATCATATTTTTCATCGTCAGTGTTACCTGGGCCAGGGTATGGGCCTTCAGAACTGGGACGGAGATGAGAAAGGAGTTAAAGAGAATTTCCGGTAGATACATTTCCGGCCAGCGGCGGCACTGGGAATTGACGAGGTGGCGGCATGGGGCGTGATTAAGGTCAACAAGCCGAATGCCTTTTTCTTTTGCCATGGCGGTGTAGCCCAGGGCCTTAAAGGTGTGGGTGGTCTCATAACTTAGTGAACCTGATCCCTCGGCCACTGTTATATCAAGACCGGGGCGGAACTCACGCAGAAAATCAATAATGGCGGCGATGAGCTCCACCGGGGTGGTGATGGGCGGCGGAAAGACCTCAACCAGATTGGGCTTTAGAATTACCGATTCACGGCCAGCCAATAACGCCGTAAGCCCGGCTCCTTCTAATAATTGTCTGACACTCTGAGGCCAGGTCAAAAAGCGGCAGGTATGGATTACGCCCTGTCGGATCGTCAAATGACTACCTTTATATCGGGATGAGAGCTCAGGCGCTTAAAGAGGGTGTCGCGCTGCTTCTGATTCTTGATCTCTAATCTGATCCCCCAGCTATGATACCTGCCGGTACGGCTGGTATTGCCAGGATTCAGACTATAGCGCAGATCGCAGAATATCTCGCACACTGCGGTTTTGACTAAGCCCTTGTCCGGGCCAATGACCCGGTATGACCAGGTGCAGGGATAGTTTATTTTCTTGTTTTTCATCATTGGGAAATAATCAGCAAAATGCCCGGAGAATAAGCACTAACTATATGGGTAACTATTCAGCAAGACTGCCGGGAGCGAAGATTACGGTATTTATTAAAAAAGTAAGCGTAGACTCCGGATTTTTTTAAATTATCTTTCCTGCGAATTGCTATAATCCCGCATGATCCAATATTAATTGAATTTCGCGTGGTGGCTTTAACCGCTTTTTACGATTGAGGGCAACGGTAAAACCTTCTTCGACAAATCGTTTTTTTAAGTGCTCGAGACTACGTGGTGTAGTACCAAGTGCTTCTGAAACTTTAGCAACAATCCACTTAGGCCCATTTTCTCCGGCATCAAGCAAAAGCAAGGCTCGAGCGTACAATACTGTTCTCGCCGCTCTTTTTCCTTTACTTGAAATACCCTTATTATTGACAAATAAGTACGGCTAATTTTATAAACTTCTGCCCAATTAGCCGCCACCAGCAATTGAATCGGGGGCGGTTTTATTTTGCTGGCAGACGAGACGCATTGGGCGTATTGCAACACTCCCCTACGATTTAAGCCCTGGTTGGGAGTTGGGTGGGATCATGTTCCTTCTAAGCGGCGTCGTTGCAGAGCCAAGCCCTGCTGTTTGAAATTGTACTGGATAATTTCTTCCCGGTCTTTCTCCATTATGAGCTTAAAATGACACGAGACCCGATGGCAGCCTTCTTTTTCGGCTTTTCCAGGCTTGCATTCTACCACCTCGCCGAAACAATCAATAAACGTATTATCGGCCGGGAACACAATATAGAATTCCAGCAAATTGCCCCTGACATATTTTATGGTACTCCAGAAGGCCAGGCCGTTACCGGCAATATTAACCCCCTGCAGGGTTAATGTATCTAACAACGAAGGACTGCTGTCTACCTTTTTGAGCAGAACATTAAGTTTGGCATCCATATGATGCAGAAAATCAGCCATATCCGCATCCCGCTCTCTCAGCCTCTCCAGAGCCGCCTGTGCACCGACAAAGGTTCTGACATTGCTCAACTCCGGCCGTTCATAGAGACTTATGCCATTATTTAAATCCTGTTTTATCCTCAAAAAGTCATCTTTTGAAACATGGTGGGCGGCAAACATTATCCGGCTGTCCACCCTGATGGACTGACGCTTATCTTCTCCGTTCATATTGCAGCTACCCCCTTGTTTTTAGAATACAAAGCTATTTGGTAGCTGCTCACAGGGTACCGAATCTTTTTCCGATCAGCCTGACTTACGTATGACTAATACGCTGCGTCAGACTGCTCGAAAAAATCTCCGGCACCCTGCAAGCAGTTACAATTTCGGTGGTTATTGCCATTTTGGCGGTCATGGGGTGAGTAGTTACGTTATTTGGTAAGTTTGCGGCCTATCGCGAAATCACCGGCTCCAACTTGGGCTGCAGTAATTCCTTCAAACCAGCAAAGGTCGAGGCGCGCTGATTAACTTTGATTTTAAACTCCACCCGGCGGTTACGGGAACGACCGGCCGCGGTATCATTACTCACCAGCGGTCGGCCGTCGGCATAACCCACAGCCGACATATGATTAGTCGGAATATGAAACTTCCTGGCCCAGTAATTCACCACCGCCACGCTGCGGGCCGTTGACAGATCCCAGTTGGAGACGAATTTTCCGCCTTTACGCAGAGGTATATTATCCGTATGACCACTGACTATAACCGACGAACCAGTCTGCTTGATAATCGCGCCGATTTTATTCAACAGGGTCTTAAACCGCGGCCGTAATTGGGCCTGGCCGGATTTAAATCCCAGGGCATCCTTGACCCGCACCACCACCCCGTCATGAGTCATCTCCACATCCACCATCCCCCCGCTCTGTTCCATGGCCACCACGTCATTGATATCCCGCTGTACCCGAACCGCCATGGGGGTGGAAATAAAATCAGTGGCCACCATCAACTGGCCCTGTGGACTGCCGTCGAAATGTTCCTTCTTCTGAATGCCGAAGGCGTCTTTCATGGAACCCGCCGCCTGCCGGTATTTGGGAGCATCCATGGTGGAAAAAGACAGGAGCAGAACAAAAAAGCAGAGGAGAAGCGACATCAAATCCGAGAATGTACACATCCACAGGGGGGCGCCGGCCGGACACTCCTGTTTAACTTCATCGTCATCAGTCATACCTTACTCCATAGTCTATCCAATAGCGCCCCACCTGTAAAACACCTTACCGGAGCTATTTTTTCTCCCCCGCCCTTCGATCTTTAGGCGGCAGAAAGGTCTCAAGAAATTCCTCCATTACCCTGGGATTTATACCCTTCAAAATCCCTAAAACGCCTTCGACTATCAACCGCCGGTTACGTTCCTCTTCCTGACTGCGGAGGGCCAGCTTATCGGCAATGGGCAGGGCAAAAAGATTGGCAATCAAGGCGCCGTACAGGGTGGTGAGAAGGGCCACCGCCATGGAGGGGCCGATGGAGGCCGGATCACTCATATTGGAGAGCATCTGTACCAGACCGATGAGGGTGCCGACCATGCCAAAGGCCGGAGCCGAATCCCCCATTCCGGCAAAGACCTGACGCCCCAGATCATGCCTTTGAATGGTGAGATTAACCTCCTTTTTCAAGACCTCCTCGATAAAATCAGCTTCATGACCATCGACACAATACATAATGGCTTTTTTCAGGAAAGGATCTTCAATGGGCTGCTGTTCCAGAACAATAAGACCGTTCTTGCGGGCAATATTAGCGAGATTAACGATTTCGGCAATAATCTGCTGCGGGACGCTTATCTTGGAAAAGAAGGCGTTCATAGCCACCTTGGCGGAATTTATAACATCCCCCATGCCAAAACGAATAAAGGCCGTGGCTGCCGTACCGCCAAAGACAATCAATACCGAGGGAATATTGACAAAGAGCAGCAAAGAGCCGCCGGAAGCAATGGCCCATACGACCAGCAGGGAGCCGCCTACCAGACCAATAACGGTTGCTATATCCATTAGTTTCTACCTGTAACCTGAATATTATGGGAGAATGTCCTCTATAGGCAGCGACATTTTAAAACTATGACTATCATCCGGATAACGGCCCTCACGCACCTCATGCTTATAGGCCAGAACGGCATCCTTAATCTGGGGGGCCAGATGGGCGTATGATTTCACAAAACTGGGGACGAATTTTTCAAACATCCCCAAAAGGTCATGGGTCACTAAGACCTGGCCGTCACAGCCAGCTCCGGCCCCGATACCGATGGTGGGGATGGTTAATTCCTGACTGATCAACTCCGAGAGTGAGGCGGGAATGCACTCCAGAACCAGGGCAAAGGCCCCGGCATCCTGCAACCCTCTGGCCATGCCGAGAAGGCTGCGGGCCGAATCCAAATCCCGGCCCTGCACCTTATAGCCCCCCAGCTGGCCGGCCGTCTGCGGGGTCAGCCCGATATGGCCCATAACCGGCACCCCGGCCTTGACTATGGCGCTGACCGTGGCGCAAACCTCAAGACCGCCCTCAAGTTTCACAGCATCACAACCGGCCTCCTTCATAAAACGACCGGCATTGTGAACAGCCTCCGGCAGGGAGGCCTGGTAAGACATAAAAGGCATATCGCCGACAATAAGGCTTTGTGGAGCCCCCCGGCGCACCGCTCTGGCGTGATGAATCATCTCATCCATAGTCACCGGCACCGTGGAATCATAGCCCAGCACCACCATCCCAAGAGAATCACCGACCAATAACATATCAATCCCGGCGCTCTCTATCAGAGCGGCAAAGCTGGCATCATAGGCGGTGAGCATCGTAATCTTCTCCCCCTTGCCCTTCATCGCCCCGATATCGACCACCGTTAATTTCCCTGCCATTTTCCTGTCCCCATGAATTGTCTGACATTCATTATAGCAAAAATAAATAGGTTATTTAATTTTTTTGCAATTATTCAGCTTACTGTTAGGTTTCGCCAAAACAGCTCAACGCCAACCTGCATTTCTAATATACCACTTTTGGAGAAGTTACCTATCATCGGCCTCCTGATCCCCGAAAAGCATGGCCTGACCCGGTGAAGTGGATAGAGGGCGGCCAAAATGTTCATAGGCGGCAGCGGTTACCATGCGGCCGCGCGGGGTGCGGAGCAAAAAACCAGATTGAATCAGGAAGGGTTCATAAACATCCTCCAGGGTATTCCTCTCCTCGCAGACCACGGCGGCCAGGGTATCAAGCCCCAGGGGGCCGCCCTGAAATTTATCAATGATGGTCAGCAATATCCGCTGATCCATGTCGTCTAAGCCTAATTCATCCACCTTGAGCATGGCAAGGGCCTGGCGGGCGACCTGCCGGCTGACCCGGCCGTCGGCCCGTACCTCGGCGTAATCACGCACCCTCTTCAGGAGACGGTTGGCAATCCTGGGGGTACCCCTGGAACGGCGGCCCAGCTCCTCGGCCCCGGAATCATCCATGGCAATGTTCAACATCCGCGCCGAACGTTTGACAATCCGCACCAGTTCATCAGGTTGATAATATTCCAGCCGCAGAATCACCCCGAAACGGTCACGCAAAGGCGGGGTCAGGAGACCGGTACGGGTGGTGGCTCCCACCAGGGTAAAACGGGGCAGAGACATCTTAACGGATTTGGCGCCCGGCCCCTGGCCAATAACAAGATCAAGCTCATAATCCTCCATGGCCGGGTAGAGGATTTCCTCCACAACATGATTAAGGCGGTGAATTTCATCAATAAAAAGAACATCTCCTTCCTGCAGACTGGTGAGGATTGCGGCCAGATCACCGGCCTTTTCGATAACCGGGCCGGAGGTAACCTTGATATTAGCCCCCATCTCATTGGCGATAATATAGGCCAGGGTGGTCTTGCCCAGACCTGGAAAACCATGAAAGAGAATATGATCCACTGGCTCCTGGCGGCTTTGAGCGGCGGTCAGGGCAATGAAGAGATTTTCTTTTAAGGTCTCCTGGCCGATATAGTCCCGCAAATACCGGGGCCGTAGAGAAACATCCTCGGCAAGATCCGGAGGCTCGGCCCTGGCACTGACCAATCGTTCTTCGTGCTTCACGCCAATGACCTCAGGGTTAGACGTAATATTTCCTCAATGGGCGGTTCCGGCACTCCGGCAGGCAGCCCGGCCACGACCTTTTTCAGGGCCTTCTCGGCCTGAACAGCTGGATAACCGAGATTGACCAGGGCGGAGATAACATCCTGAGCGGTCTCAGAGGCGGAGGATTTTTCAACACCGGCCGGAGTTTCATTGACACTGAGATCAGCAAAGTCACGCACCTTATCCTTTAACTCAAGACACAGCCGTTCGGCCGTTTTTTTACCCACCCCCGGCAATTTAACCAAAGCGGCAAGATTATCACTCATAATGGCTCTGGCAAGCTCGGCCGGGGCGGCGGCAGAGAGGATATTCAAGGCCAGCTTGGGCCCCACTCCAGACACCCCGAGGAGGACAACAAACAACTCCCTGGCCTCCGCCTCAAGAAAACCATACAGGGCAATGGCGTCTTCCCGGACATTGGTATATATATGGAGAAATATCTCCCCGCCGGTCTCCGGCAGACGGGACATACCCTCCCGGCAAAAGGCAACATCATAACCCACCCCGGCGACCTCAACAATGAGACGGCCGGGCGACTTATATTGCAGAATCCCTTTTAATGAGGCAATCATAACAAATTATCGCGTTTGGTTAACAAGATGATTAGCGAGACAGAGGGCGATGGCCAGGGCATCGGCGGCATCCTCGCTGGGCTGGGCGTTAAGACTGAGCAGAAGGCGAACCATATGCTGAACCTGATTCTTGGCGGCCTGACCATAACCGGCCACCGCCTGCTTTACCTGTTTGGCAGTAAATTCACGAACCGTCAGAGAATGGCTCATGGCCGCCACAATAATTGCCCCTCTGGCCTGGCCGAGCTTGAGAGCCGAGCGGGGATTCCGGGCAAAAAATATATCTTCCACCGCTGCCGCCTGAGGCCTATGAGTGGAGATAACATCATTGATACCGGTATATATTTCATGCAGACGATGGGGGAAGTCCTGCCGGGTATCGGTTTTAATTACCCCGCAGGCCACGAAACCGGTTTCCCGCTCCCGGAGATCAATAACCCCATAGCCCGTTATCCGGGAACCCGGATCAAGACCAAGGATGCGCAGCGGAGAGGCGGCTTTATTCATAGGCCTTTATGATAAAGACTCCATTATGGCATCATCAATATCAAAATTGGCATAGACATTCTGGACATCTTCGTTATCCTCCAGGGCGTCCATCAACCGGATAACCCTGGCTGCCACCTTTTCTTCGGTAATATCCACCGTAGTCTGGGGCAGTCTGGTAATCGAGGCCTCAACAATCTTGACCCCGCTCTTTTCAAGGGCCTCACGCACGTCATTAAAATCGCCGGGTGCAGTCAGGATCTGAAAGACCTCGCCATCATCAGCAACATCATCGGCCCCGGCCTCTAAGGCCAGATCCATCAATTCATCCTCGGTGATTGATGAACTATCCACCTGAATCATCCCCTTCTGATCAAAGAGAAACGACACGCAGCCGCTCTCGGCCATATTACCGCCATTCTTACTGAAACAATAACGGACATCGGCCACCGTACGGTTCTTATTGTCGGTGAGACACTCCACCATCACCGCTACTCCGCCGGGGGCGTATCCTTCGTAGATAATCTCTTCATACATGGCCCCTTCAAGAT
>CAZZJP010000001.1:40245-52294 GCA_964654555.1 uncultured Desulfobulbia bacterium | reverse complement strand
CCGCTTACAATACGGTTAAGGCCGATATTAAGGCCACCGGCAGTCTGCCGGTGCCAAAGCATATCCGTAACGCCCCCACCAAATTGATGAAGGAGCTGGGCTATGGCAAAGGCTACCAATACGCCCATGACCGGCCCCACGCCCTGGTGGATCAGGATCACCTTCCATCCCAGTTACAGGGCAGGCGTTATTACCAGCCCACCAACCGGGGGCACGAGGCAATTATTAAAGACAGACTTGACAAGTGGCGCCGGATCCTAGAACAGGAACGCCAAAAAGGACTTCAAAAATGATTAGAAAACTCATTATCACCCTCGCTCTCTGCATTATTTTTATCCCTGCCGCCTCCCAGGCCGCCAGGTTCCAGCTCTTTTACTCCAGCGATGTCCGGGGTGAAACCGAGCCCTGCGGCTGACACAGCCGTCAATTGGGCGGTCTGTCCAAAAAAGCGAAACAGTTTGAGCTGACAGCGGCGGAATCGAAGCTGCCCCATATCATCCTCGATGGCGGGGCTCTGCTCTTCAAAAATCTGCGGCTGACTCACGGCCAGGAGCAAGGCGAGATGCTTACCGCCCAGGCTATCGTCAAATCTTATAATCTTATGGGCTATCAGGCCGTGGGTGTAAGTAAATACGACCTTACAGCCGGGCTTGATTTCCTGCGGCAGATCAGCAGGGAATCAAAATTTTCCTGGCTGAGTGCCAACTTAGTGAGCAGAAAGGATCAGCGTCCCGTTTTCCAGAGTGAATTATTGCTGACGGCAGCCAACTTGAAAATAGGGGTTACCGCCCTTACCGGCCCCGCCGCCGGCAAACTGCTCACCATAAAAGACCAAGCCCTGCTTCTGCCCTGGCAGGACAGCCTGCCCGCCGTTATCAAGGATTTAAAGAGCAAAAGTGATATGATCATCCTGCTCTCCAGCCTGCCGCCCCTGGCCAACAAGGAGATCGCCCACCGTTATCGCAATATCAATATTCTGATTCAGAGCGGCCAGAGTGGAACCAATATCTACCCCAAGCCCCTGATCAACACCCTGATCTGTCAAACCACAAGGCAGGGCAAAGCCATCGGCATCATGGACATCAACTGGCAGAAATCGCGAAAATGGGGCATCGACCGGGCAGGTCTGCTGCACAGGGATTTAAATGCCCTGGATCGCTTGAATTGGCGGCTCGCCAAATACAACGAACCGGAGAAGGAGCTGAAAAACTTCCCAGCAAAACTCCAAATCTGGCGGCATCTTTTAGGGCAGAGAAACAAGCTCCAGGCCGAAATCGGCAGATTAAAGACCGATATTAAGGATAGACGGCAGAACAACCCGCCCTCCACCTTTAAAAATCATTTCATCGCCATGGAAACCAATCTGCCCAATGATCCCCAGATAAGCCGGATCGTTCGTAATTTGAACAAGGAAATCAATCGCCTGGGACGAATCAGGGCCGGAGAAATTAAAGCAACGGCAAAAAATAATTATATTGGCTGGCGGCGCTGCGGAAAATGCCACAAGGCCGAGCTTGGAAGCTGGCAACGTACCCGGCACGCCAAGGCCTATGAAACCTTAGTTAAAAAGAACAGACAGTACAATCTTGACTGCCTGTTCTGTCATGTTACCGGAATAGACCACCAGCATAAACTGGCAGCCTTGAGCTTAAGCGCCGATCTGCGCGAGGTGGGATGCGAGTCATGCCACGGCCCGGGCCGCGCTCATGCTGCGAATCCTCAAAAGAATAAACTCATCTCCCGCCCCCTGGAAAAAATCTGCTTGAGCTGTCACACCAAGGCCCATGATCCAAATTTTAAATATGGAACAGACATCAAGCAGGCGCACGGTGGGAACGATGATTTTTCAAAATAACAATAATCACCAGGCTGTAACCGTTCAGGAGGTAACTTCTCCCAAAATGGTTGAGAATCAGTGTCCGGTTAACAACTTGCATTTATTAAACTTACGGAACTAAAGGGGGGCACCACTTTTGGAAAAGTTACTCTGCCAGGATCACAACAATTCTCCCCCATCCGCCTCAACATAAATATCCTGAAATATATTCAGAGATCTTTTGAAGGCCGCCAGGACATCAGGGTCAAAATGCCCCGGCATTGTACGGCCGTCGCCTTCGGTAATTATTGATACTGTTTTCTGGTGATCAAAAGCTGGTTTATAGGGCCTTCTGCTGCGCAGGGCATCATACTGATCAGTTATGTGCATGATTCGCGCGGTGAGAGGTACTTCCTGCCCCTTTAAGCCCTGGGGATAGCCCATGCCGTCCCAGCGTTCATGGTGGCAGCGGGCAATATCAACCGCCATTCGCAAATATGGCGAAACAGAGCCCGCCAGTATTTTGGCTCCAATAGTGGTGTGACTCTTCATAACCTGCCACTCTTCAGCATTTAAGGATCCGTTCTTCAGCAATATCGCATCCGGAATTGCCACCTTGCCAATATCATGCATGGGAGAGGCATAAAAAATATTCTCGGCAAATTCCCGGCCCAGACCCATGCGTGCGGCAAGTTCCCTGGTATAATAACTTATTCGTTTAATATGGGCGCCGGTATCCTCATCCTTAAACTCAGAGGCCAGTACCAGGCGGTGGACTGTTTCCACGTAACCGTCTCGTAACAGCCTGGTTTTCTCATCCACCATATCTTCAAGATGTTCCTGATAACGGCGCAAATTGATGTGATTTTTTATCCTGGCCCTGACGATTGAAGGACTGACAGGCTTGGTTATATAGTCCACCGCCCCCAGTTCCAGCCCCTTGGTCTCATCCTCCGTCTCTATCTTGGCGGTAACGAAAAGTACGGGAATAGAGGCGGTATTCCGATCGGCCTTTAAACGGCGGCAGACCTCATAGCCATCCATCTCCGGCATCATAATGTCTAATAGGATCAGATTTGGTTTAAGTCGTAATACTATATTGAGGGCTTCCCTGCCGTTATTAGCCGCATAGATGTCATAATCCGTTCTGAGCAGATCATTTAAAATTTTAACATTAAATGGGGTGTCGTCAACAATCAGTATCCTGGGCCGTTTCCGCATCAGCTGATTCCTCAAAAGTGATAATAAGTTTTATATCAAAGTCACCTGCCAAAGGGTATTGGCCTTGCCACGATTTTCATGTTTCGTTGTCCCCAAGTGATCGGGCATGGCTGTTAACCATAATAATCTGCAGCGACTCTCTCGCAGTCTTAAAATCAAAATGGTTCAGGGCCTTATCTATTTCACTGGTCTCCTGCGGCCATTCCGCTGCCATTTTGTCTTTCAGAGAATCAAATAATTGGCCCGCAGTCGTTGAATTCATAGTGAGAAGCTTATGTAATTTCTCCAATTCTATAGATATTGAATGAGTAGCACCGGCCGCTTTCCTCCGGCCTTCTACGCGACTAAGATGGCGGCTGGTAACAGGATGCAGCACCTTGATCGCCGCTTGCAGTTTTTGAACTTCACAGCTGATCTCCCGCAACCGGACACTGATGGTCTTGGCCCTGTTCACAATGGCCTTTTCCAGCTTTGCCGCCATTTTCTGTAGTTTACCAGCGCCAATGGTACCGGCTATCCCCTTTATGGTATGGGTAAGGCGCCTGGCGGTCTCATAATCTTCCGCGGCCAGGGCCTCCCGCGATTTAGCCTCGAAATTTGAATGGTCTCTGATAAAGTCCGCCAGGAGGCTGAAATATAGTTCCCGTTTATTACCAACCCGCTTTATTCCCTGCGCCATATCAAGAGCAGGTAATTCAGCAGGCCCCTTTTCCCCGCTGTCTTCATCTCCCGCCGCTGGATATTCTCCGGCTGTACACCAGCGATTCAGACAGATATATAATTCATCTGGTTCAAAGGGTTTATTGATATGATCATTCATCCCCGCGGCCAGACTTTTCTGGCGATCGCTGGCCATGGCATTGGCGCTCATCGCCACAATTGGCAGCTCGGTAAATCCCCCTCCCAGGTTACGGATGGCTCTAGCCGCAGTGAGACCGTCCATTACCGGCATCTGAATATCCATCAACACCAGGTCAAAATGTTTTTTTTGAATCAGCTCCAGGGCCGCCCGACCATTATTGGCAATTTCAACCTCTACGCCAGTCTGTTCCATAACCTCACTGGCAACCTGTTGATTAAAGGCACTATCTTCTACCAGAAGGACACTGATACCGCTAAGATTTATATTCTTATAGTCATCAGCGGCAGATCGCAGTGTTTTTCCATCAGCATAACCAAAAATTGTACTGATAGCATGGCTCAGGGTTGAGATGGTGAACGGTTTGGGCATAACACGAGCCATAGGGCTTCTGGCAGCCAATTCCTCGGCCGGCGCGACATCCGTGACCGAAGCAATAATAATAGCAGGCAGCTGGGCCAATTTAGGTGAGGCCCGGATCTTTGCCGCACTCTTAAAATTATCATCCTTAACTCTTCTAAAATCTACCACCAGGAGTTCAAAGGGCAGCTTGTTCCGTGCTGCGTCCTGAATAATCTCGTAAGCCGACCGGCAGTCAGGCACGGCACTGACCTGAAGTCCAAAAGAGGTAAGTAATTCACGCAACCTATCCCTGGTTTTTGTATGGCCGTCAACTACCAGCACCTTAAGACTGCGCAGGTTAAGAGGCAGATATTTCGTCTCCTGGCGCATATTATCCACCCGGTATCCCAGAGTCAGGGAAAAAGCGAATTTTGCCCCCTGACCATAGACACTTTCAATTCGAAGCTTTCCGCCCATCATCTCAACAAGTTGTTGACAAATGGCCAGCCCCAGACCACTGCCGCCATATTGTCTCGTCGTGGAGGTGTCGGCCTGGGTAAATTTTTGAAAGATCCCCGCCCGTTCCTCCTCACTTATACCTATACCACTGTCGGCCACGGCACACTCCAGAACTAACTGGCCATTAATACTCAGGATATGAGCTGAAATCTCAATCTCCCCCCTGTCTGTAAATTTGGCGGCGTTAGAAAGAAGATTATTGAGTACCTGGCCCAAACGCATGGGGTCACCAATCAAAATTTCCGGGATATCCCGGTCAATATCAAGGAGAAGTTCAACCCCCTTGGCGGCTATTTTTTCGGCTGACTGGATAACGATTTTACTCATTAGATCATTTATATTAAATTCAGTCTGCTCCAGCTCCATCCTGCCGGCCTCAATCTTGGAAAGATCAAGGATATTATTAATAAGTTCGAGAAGCGACTGGGATGATATTTGTATTTTCTCAAGGTAATCCCGTTGCTGCGCGGTTAGATTGGTCTGCATAGTCAGATAGGTCATACCGATAATCGCATTCATAGGGGTGCGGATTTCATGGCTCATATTGGCCAGAAAATCGGTTTTGGCCCGGCTCGCGGCCTTGGCCTGCACATTACTCTCTTCAAGATCCTCCAGCATATTAAGCATGGCCCGGCGCATATCATTTAATTCCACAATTTGATTATTAGCCCTTTCCTCCGTCTTTTTCCTGTCAGTAATATCCTCTTTTATGATTATAAAATGACTGATCTTCCCATCCCGGTTAGTGACAGGAAAAACAATTTTTTTCACCCAGAACAATCGGCCGTTTCTGGCCGTATTGCGCAGTTCTCCATGCCAGGTACCTCCAGCTCTAACCGTCTTCCGCATCTCTTTATTAAGGAGGACAGCATCATCCTTTTCAACTATACCAAGGTCATTACCCTTAATCTCCCCGGCACTGTAACCTGCCATTTTAGTAAAGGTGGGGTTAACATATTCAATGACCCAATCGTGATCGGTAATAATCACCGCCACCGGGCTTTGCTGTACCGCACTGCTCAAAATACGATGCTCCCTGTTCAGGTCTTCAAGCTCGGCGGTACGGGCTGCCACCTTCTTATCCATTTCCCGGCTGGACTCAGCAAGACTCTCGGCCATGGCGTTGAATGAGACAGCAAGCTGGCCAATCTCATCGCTGCCCTTGTGCTTAACCCGAAAATCAAGGTCGCCCGCGGTGATACGCCGGGCTCCATTGCGCAGAGATTCCAGTGGAATGATTAATTTACGACTGATAAAAATAGAGGCTATAGCAATGGCAAATAATGAAAAGGCAAGTAAGACAGCAGTAAATTTTTTGAACCTGACAATGGGGGCAAAGGCCTCCGCCTGATCAATTTTAACCACCATGCCCCAATGCTGTTTCGGCAGATAGCGCCAGGCGCAAATAACTGGTTGCTGGCGGTAATCCAGGGCCATCCCTGAGCCATTATGGCCCTGCACCGCCCTTTGGATAGGTAAGCCGTTGGCCTGGTTAAACATAATCCTCCTTTTCAGGGCCGCCTCCGGATCATGACGCAGGGGATTTAAAACCAGAGCCCAGTCTCGTTCCGGTTTCGCGAGGACTGTTTCACCGCTCTGTCCCAAACCAACAGTCCCCTGAATCAACTTATAGAAATGCTCCATATTGAGTTCAAAGAGGATAGTGCCGATGAATTTACCGGCCCGATGAAGTGAGCCGCTGATATATAATTCACGGCCATGACCCGCTTGTTTATCATTATAGACTTGCGAAATGTAAATGCCGGGCCGGTCTTTTGTGAGGATTTTTTTATCCATAAATGGATTATTGTCGGTTTCATCCTGATAATCAATAGAATCAACGCTGTAGAGTACCCTGCCCTCAGAAGCTATCAGCATAATATTCTGAAACCCAGTTATCTCTACAAATGAGCGGAGTTTCCGGGCAATCATATGGCATATTTCTGTGGCGGCGCTGCTCTGCCGGTCGCTTATCCGGCTTAACTTGAAGGTGTTGTTTATAATAAAACTGTCATCCTGCAGTTCACGCAGGTCTTTTTCCCGTTCGTCAAAATAAAATTGAATAAGACTGACCTTATTGTCGGCAATGGCGTTTAAGGTAATGAATTGATCTTTTTCCAGTTCATGCTGGGCATAATTAAAAAAGATCTTATAGACAAGCATGGTTGGGATAATAATTAAGGTCAGAAAGGTGAGAAATATTTTGGCGCGTATTTTCATAATTTATCATTTTTCAATATCATAGCGCTCTTTTTCTCCAGCCTTAAGAAGGAGACGATTAATTTCCTTTTTCAACTCTATCATCGTCAGTTCACGGCCCACAGCCAGGCGATTAAACTTCTCTAAATCGTTCATCCGGCGGCACAGCTCCTTTTCCGCCTCTTTACGGCTGGTGATATCCGTTATAATGGCAATGGCGTGCCATTTGTTTTTAATTTTTACGGCGGATATGGCAAGCTCCAGCGGAAATTTCTCTCCATTACGCCGCAGTCCAAATACATCAACAATCTTACCAATATTCTCCCCCACTCCGCTGTCGATGATTTTTTTAAAGCCCTGCAGATGCGCCTCCCTGTACCTTGCTGGAATAATAAAGTCCTTAACTGCCTTACTCAGCACCTCATCAGAGCTCCAGCCAAAATACCTCGCGGCGGCTTCGTTCCAAAATGAAATCAGTCCCTCACTATTAATCATGAGAATGGCGGATTGGGCCGAGGAGGTGATGGCCCGCAGTTGAGCTTCACTTTCCTGCAATTCACGGCCGCGCTCCGTCACCAGTTCCTCAAGATGATCCCGATGAGCTTTCAACTCCATCTGCAACTGCCGACGCTCGCGGTTATCCCTGATTGAGACTATGGCATAATTCCCCTGCTCGGTTAACGCCGGGCTTAAGGCTGCCTCAATAGCAATTTCACTGCCATCCTTGCAAAGCCCCCAAAGGTTAAAGTTATCATTTATGACTCTACGTTGCGGATTTTTAAAAAAATTGGTCAAATACAGCGCATGCCTAACAGCAAAACGAATAGGAGTGAGTATTTCCACATTCTGATTCAAAAGCTCCCGCCGCTGATAGCCGAACAGCCGTTCTATCTGCCGGTTGGCGAGCAGTATCTTACCGGTCTCATCAACAAACATTATACCGTCGGGTGAAGATTCCAGCACCAGTTCAAATTTTTGTTCATTGATTATAATTTTCTTTCTCGCCAGATGGTATTGAATAACCACCGCCGCCGTTTTAGCCACCGTCAACAGGGTATCCTCCACATGCTGCAGACGGCGGGTTCCATCCTTCAGGTAAAGGGTGAAAACCCCCAGCAGCCTTCCGGCTGCCGTTTTCATGGGAACACAATAATGGCCGTGATCACGCATTCCCTCGTAACTGCTTTCATGCCGTATATCAAGATGCCCCGCAAAGACCAGTTCCCCGCTCTGCGCCGCCCGGCCGCAACAACAGATGCCGAAAGGGACATTAGCACAGGCAGTCAGAAGAGACTTATTCAAGTTATGCTCTGCCATCAATTGCAAGGAGTTATTATTCGCCCAGAACACCGCCCCCTTTTCTTCTAATCCCAGCCAGCTCAAAGAGGTCAAATGGCGTATAAACTCGGAGAAAATTTTATCAATTTTAATATCGGCGAGAAAAATATGAAGTAAATTGTTGATAATTCTGCCGGTTCTAATTTCGTATTGGTAGGCCAGCATAGCGGTCTGTTCCCGGCAGATACGGTTCAATTTGGCTTCAAGCTCCTCTACCAAAAAGGGTTTGATTATAAAGTCTGCGGCACCAGCCTTGATTACATCGGCAAACCGATATTTCCCTCTGTAGCCAGTGATAGCAATACTCGTTATGTCGGGATAATTCTCACGCAGGTGCTGCAGAAGTTCCAGACCGTTCATACCCGGCATCTCAATATCGGTGATGAGCAGATCAAAATCATGACGGCGCAGAAGCTCCACCGCCTCCAGACCATCAGCCGCCGAAACATACCGATTATAGCCAATGGTTGCCAGAAACATCTTCAACATGTTTATAACAACGGGAGAATCGTCAACGAGCAACACATGCTCAAATTTGAATTCTGACAGCGAATCGCGTATTCCTAATTTAGCTGTGAGATTGCCGTTTTTCATCTTTCTTAAGACTCATATGTGTTTAGATGAAAGTCACCTGCCAAGGGTGTTGGCCTTGCCACGACTTTCATATTTCGTTGTGCCCGGGTAATCGGGCATGGCTGTTACTACGGAAGGACAAAGGATAACTGACTGCATTCCGAGATGTTTCCTCATCCTTTCATAATCTCTTCCGCCTTCCATCTCCCCAGACCCAGATTCAACTTTTGCAGCTGCTTGCTGTAATCGGCACCCTCGCCGGCCCTGGCGCTTAATTCAACAATACGGGCCATCTCCGCCAGTTCCCCAAAACCTAGGGTAAGCAACTGTCCCTTAATAGTATGAGCGCTGTCTGCCAGCCGCGGCCAATTGTGCTGGCTGTTATTATCCATGGCTTGAGCTATTAATTTCGGCAGATCTTTCCGCACCTCAGCCAGCATGGGGGTAATTTTATCATCGGGCAGTCTGTACTTTTCCTTTAGATGAGCCCTGGCTACCACCTCTATATCCACATCCGCACCCCAATCTTTTTCAATCATAATTTCTCCTTTTTCAATTTTACTCTTCTTAGGATCCAAGGCCTTCACCACCGCTTCAAACAAGGTATCAAGCTGCAGTGGTTTATCAATAAAAGCGCTGATACCTGCCCGCAGAGCCGCCTGTTCATTCACCAACTCACTATGACCGCTGACCATGATGATTGGCAGATCAGGCCTTATCTTCAACATCTCCAGCGCCATTTCAAAACCGGTCATCTCCGGCATGGTCTGATCGGTAAGAACCAGATCAAAGCTGTGCGGCGCCGCACGAAAGAGGCCTAAGGCTGCCACACTGTCCGTTATACCGTTTACTGTACATCCTGCCCTTTCCAGAAGTTGAGTCCCCAAATCAACGTTAAAACGCACATCATCGACAAAAAGCACTCTGGCATTTATATTCGGCAGTGACAAAACAGCATCCATGTCATCACCATCATCCTCTGCCCGCTGATCTATCATGGGCAAATAAACCTTGAACATGCTGCCTTCATTCAGCTTGCTCTCCACCGTAATCATGCCGCCATGGGCCTTGATTATACCGTGTACCGTAGCTAATCCCAGCCCGGTTCCTTCCTCCTGCTCTTTTGTGGTAAAATATGGCTCAAATATTCTGTCCTTTATCTCGGCTGACATTCCGCAACCGGTATCACCAATGGTGAGCAGCACATAATGGCCCGGCGGCGGGCCATTAAGACAGACCGAGGTTATCTCCTCCTGCCGCAAAGCGATTTCAAGCACCCCTCCTGCCTGCCGCATGGCGTGAAAGGCATTGGTACATAAATTCATCAATACCTGATGAATTTGCCCGGCATCGGCAAGTACCATGCCGCAAGGCTCAATATCCTCTTTCACCTGGATGGTGGCGGGTAAGGTGCTGGACAACAATTTCACGACTTCCTTAACAATATGCTGCACGGCCATGGGCCGCAGCTCTTCCTCCAGCCCGCGGCTGAAGGAAAGAATCTGCTTAACCAGATCGGCGGCCCGCATAGAGGCGTTTTTCACCTCCCGCAGGTTCCTGTATTGCAGACTGTCTTCTTTAAGATCAAGCAGGGTTAAGTCAGTAAAACCGCTGATAACATTTAAGAGATTGTTAAAATCATGGGCAATACCGCCGGAGAGGGTGCCAAGAGCCTCCATCTTCTGCATATGACGCTGGTGTTTCTCGGCCTCTTTACGCTGCGTCACATCCCGAATCAGGGTCAGATAGCCGATAATTCCCTTTTCGTCCTTTGTTCTGACCACCGTGCCAATGGTCTCGGTGGGGAATACCGTTCCGTCCCGGCGTTTAAATTTTATTTCATACGGGCTTAACTGCTCTCTGGCCTCCGGATTAAAACGAACGTGGCCCTGACGCTCAAAATCGGCCTCGTCCGCATACAATATTTTGGTCTTTAAGCCGACCACATCGGAATCTGCATAGCCAAACATATTAACAAAGCCCTGATTACAAAGCTGAATTCGACGCTCCGAGTTAGCGAATATAAAGGCATCCGGCACCTCATCAAAAATCGCCTCAAAAAGCCGGGTCTGTTTCCACAGTCTCTGCTCCATAGTTTTCTGTTCAATCCACAGAGAGATGGTATCAGCAGCCGTCCTGAGCCCCTTAATATTAAGTTCTGAAAAGGTGTTTTTTGAAAAAACCCCCAATACTCCTGCTATATTATCACCCACAAAGAGCGGCATCCCGGCAAAAGCTCTCATCCCCTCCCGCCGCACCCACTCCTGATCAACAATCAGGGGAGAGCCGCTTATATTATTATTGACATAAAAGCGCTGGGTCTGAAATATCCTGCTGATTTTATTGTCGTCCGCCTTTTGTTTACGACTGTGATGACCGTCAAGATGGGTGTACATACCGGCGCTGGCCTTGAGTACCAGATTTTCACCCTCACTGTCCAGCATCCAAACCCTGACAAAGGCGGCCCGCAGGGTTTTGACCAATAAATTACAACAGAGATGCAGGGCCGCGGTCAGATCATCCGCCGCGGTGGTCAGAATGCCGTTAATCTCAGCATTCATGGCCAGCATGGAGATATGCTCCTCCTGCTCTGCGGCATAGCGTTCTATTTTTTCAAAAAGAAGCGTATTATGAAGCCCCATAGCGAGAAGATCAGCCATTGTCTCCATAAGCACATTATTAGCGGCAAAATTCTGCTCATTAACAAAGGCCAGGCTTAAGACCCCGATAATATCTTCACCATAGCGAAGAGGCAGGGCGGCAAAGGAGAGAATACCTGCCTTCTTGCATTCATTACGGCTGCAGCGGGAATCCCGGCGGATATTGTTAGAATAAACGATCTCACCGCCGGCGGCCAGACCGCACAGACATTGGCCCAACTCGTGATGAGACAGGGTTATTTCCGAGAAAATATTACTATTGCTTTGAATGGTGAGGGGCCGCAGAACATTATCCGTCCCCCGCAGATAAATCACGGCAAGATCGGCACACAGAAGCCTGTTTATCTCCGTCAGGGACACCCGGGCCAGCTCAAGGCTGTTCAAATTACTGCGCAACTGATCACCAATGGCCGCTACGGCCTCCAGCGCCGCGGTATTCAAGCCCTCAGGATTTGAGATAAATACTTGATTTGGATCTTCCTTCGTCATTTTACGCCAGCCCCTTTTGGAATCCAGATTGCG
>CAZZJP010000001.1:0-40145 GCA_964654555.1 uncultured Desulfobulbia bacterium | reverse complement strand
GATTGCGAAATTCGGATTGTGACAGGTAAGCAGTATTATATCCCTAAGTCCGCAAGCAACACCCCTCAATCTCAATCACAAACTCCGCCCCTTCACCCGGCTGGTTGCGCAAGGTAATTGTGCCCTTGAACCTCTCAATTATCTCCTTACTGATGCTCAGACCCAGACCCGTACCCACACCCACAGGTTTGGTGCTGAAAAATGCCTCAAAGGCCTTGCGGGCCGTGACAACCGGCAGGCCGCCGCCATTATCTTTAATAATAATTTCAATTTGCCCGTCAATACAAGCAGCCCTGACCTCAATCCAGCCTCTGATATCCTCATTACTGACTCGTTCCTCGATGGCGTAACGGGCATTAGCCACTAAATTCATAATTACCTGTTCCAGCTCATTTGCTGCCCCCATAACGGCGGGGAGATCAGGGTCAACCTCAACCAGCAGATCAATATTATGCTTTTTGAGCTGCACATGACAAAGGTCCAGGGCCTGACAGATAACCTCTGAAGGGTAGATCTCCATCAAATCCCGGCTCTGACGCCCAAGACGGCGGACGTGATCAATGAGACCGCTGATCCGCTCTATATTACCACGCAGCTTGTCCACATCCTTTAGCACCTTATCTATATCCAGGCGCCCTCTTGCTGCCAGTATTTCCCAGCCCTGCACCACGATAGACATAATATTCAAAGGCTGATTAATTTCGTGGGCCATGGCAGCCGCCATCTCACCGAGGGCTGCCATCCGGCCGCCATGGGCCAGCAAGGTCTGACGGAGATTAGCCTCCTCCTGCATGGCGATCAGACGCCTCATCTCAAGATATTCCAAAGCCCGATGGGTGTGATAAAGAACATCATCTAAAACTATCGGCTTCTGCATATAACCGAAGGCCCCGGCATTAAGAGCGGCAATAGGAGTCTCCTTGTCATCGGCGCCGGTAACCACCAGGGTAATAAAATCATCACAGAGCCTGCGAGCCTCGGTAATGAGAGTAAGACCGTCCATGCCGGGCATAGTTATGTCGGTAATCAGCAGATCAACAGAGCCAGCCTCTATAATTTTCAGGGCCTCCTCCCCTGATGAGGCTGCCGTTGTCCGACAATAACCATTTTCCTCCAGAATACCCCGCAACAGCAAACGCTGGCCTACCTCATCGTCAACAACAAGAATCTGGTATGCCGAGCCTTCCGCCTCCGCCTTGAGACTCAGACCTTCAAGACATTCTTTTTTCACATTAACACCATATTTAAAGGCTGAAGGATGAAAAGCTGAAGCTACGGTGTGTTTTTCCAGCCTTCATCCTTTCAAAGATATTTTCCCACATCTTTGAAGTTCAATACCAGACATGGCTGCCCGGCACCAAGCACCGCCGAGCCTTGGAAAATGGTATTATCCTTTAGGAAATCATGTTCAAAACCATTCACCACCACCTTCACCTTATGCTTTATGCCATGCACCCCAAAGCACATTCGTCTCTTCTGCTCATCCTCTACCACCAGCACCTGGCTAAATTTGTTCAGGCAGTCATCTCCACAGGCCCTGGTCAGGAGAGAGGCCATATCAACCATGGGAATCAGAGTATCACGATAGTTAACAAAACTATCCCTTTTAAAACCGTGGTCATCCACTATATCTCTTTTTAAAATTTCCACGAGACAGTGGTAATCAATCCCGAACACTTGATCAGCTATCTGCACCAGCAGAACATCACGGGTGCTGTTACCAGCGTTTAAAGGGACAATAAGCTGGATACGAGTGCCATGGCCCAAGGTGGAGTCAAGTTTGATGGTACCGCCGCGCGGCTCAATGGCGTTTTTGACCACATCCATACCCACCCCGCGACCGGAGACCGTGGAAACCTCCTCATTGGTCGAGAACCCGGCCTCAAAGATCAGAGCCTGACATTCCTCATCAGTCAAATTATCAGCGTCCGAGATAATCCCCTTTTCCACAGCCTTACGACGGATAATCACAGGGTCGAGGCCATGGCCGTCATCCTCAATGGTCATGGTCAAACGCTCATCATCACGTTCCGCGGCAATAATCAGTTTTCCCACCCCAGGCTTACCCGCCGCCTGCCTCTCCTCCAGAGGCTCAATGCCATGATCGCAAGAGTTACGAACAATGTGTACCAAGGGGTCTTTCAGGGCCTTCACCAAGCCTCTGGGAATTTCAATCTGCTCACCGCTGATGGTAAGCTTAATGTCCTTGCCCAGATCATGAGCCAAGCGCTGAACAATGGAAGGCATCTGCCCCAGAACATCTTTAAGCTGCTTGTTGTTTAAGGCGGATACCCGGCGTTCAAGCATATTTACCGACTGATCAAGTTCGGCGTATGAATCCTTCAAATGACGTTTATAGAGGGACGGCAAATACTGATTTAAGTCCTGAAAGATATTTTCCAGATTATTACGATTGGCTACCAGGTTACCCGAGCTGACGGCAAGTTCCTGCAAATCCGAACCTTTAACCCGCAAGAATTCCTCCTTAGGAGCACCAACACCGGCATCAGCGGCCGCAGCCTGGCCCCTGCCGTCTTTTTTAGCTCCCGCCTCCGCCGCGGATTGGGACATGGTAATTTCAGCCTCTTTACCCACCCCTTCTATCCACAGATGCCTGAAGGCCTCGTCAACCACCTCATCCGAGTCCTCGCAGACATCTAAAATAACCTGCCACCCCAACATATCCCTGCCATGACTCAAATTCTCCCGCAATAGCTTCTCGCCGCGCACCAGCTCCGTAAAATCGATACTACCAAAGGCGGCTTTACCATGCATGGCAACTTCTTCCAGGGCCGTAAGCTGCAATTTAATCTCTGCGGTTATATCTTTTCCTTTAAGTACAATCTTGTCTATGGCCTTATAGTCAACTGGCAGCAGAACGCGCTTCTGTTGCCGGATAATCTTGTTTATCAAAAATTTTATGGCGTCAATGGCCGGAGTAAAGGCGTCCGGTGGAAACTTTTGACCGCCGTCATCACCCAGAAGCCCCTTCAACTGGCCGACCAGGGCGTCAAGCTGCATATAACCAGCCTTAGCAAAGGCCAAGGCATGGAGAGTGGTTAAAAATTCCTCATACTCGGCAGCAGCCATAATCTCTGGACTATCGGCCTTGGTTACCGCCGTCTCCAGAAGATCCAGGCCCTCAACAACCTTTTTGCCCTCCCGGCTGTTCAGCCCGGAGCCAATCTCCTGCTTGTCACGGACAAAGTCCTCAAAACGGTGTACAAAGCGGGATAACTCCTCAAGCTGCAGGAAACCGCTCGTCCCCTTCAAGGTATGCAGGCAGCGAAATACCCCGTTCACTCCAGCCGGTTCACAGCCGTCATCGCTGATCTGCTCCCTGGCCTCGTCAATATAGGTCAGGGCCTCCTGAATAAAATCCTCAACTATTTCCTTACTTATAAAAGAGCTCATTCTGTCCCCCTCAACTCTTCTATTTTACCAATCCAATACAAATAACGGCCGACAAGCGTTTCAATAGCGCTCTCTAATTCCGCCAGGTCAACCGGTTTATAAAATATATAGGAGGCCCCAAGACGCATACTTCGGGTAACCATCTCAATTGTTTTATGAGCGGTTATGACGATAAAAAAGGTGGTTGGCCGACGGGCCCGCATGCGCTTCATCACCTCAAAACCATCAATATTGGGCATACTGATATCCGTCAGCACCAAATTATAATTTTTGTTCTTAAAGGCCTGCAGAGCAAGGTAAGGATCAGAGAAAAAATCAAAACTATGACCGGTGATCACCTCCAGATTCTCCGCCATCCCCTGGGCGATATCCACCTCATCGTCCACCACCATTATTTTAAAGTCCTTTTTCTGCATGATTTTTACCCCCGTTATTTGGCAAGGATGAATAACTCAGTTACGGAGTGTTTTTATCCTTCATCCTTTAAATTAGTTTTTCCGTGTTCAAAGTTAGAATCAACTTCCCATCTCCCATTATACTGACGCCGCTCACCGCCTCCATTGCCGCCAATGATGATGGCATGGGCTTGATGGCCAGTTCCATAATCCGGACAAAACAGTCCACGATAATTCCGACCCGGCGGCCCCTGGCCTCGATAATCACCACGGATATTTCGGCAGCACCGGGAATTTTATTATTCAGCGGGGTGCCGCTTAACAGATTGGATAGAGAATCAAGCACTATAACCTGGCCGCGATAGCTGAACATCAGATCATCTCTGCTGCCATGAAGCATTTCCGGCTTGATTTTCATAGCTTCAATTACATGCTCAAAGGGAATGGCGTAGGCAGTACCGCCGGTTTCCACAAGCAGCATGGTGGATATGCCTAAGCTCATGGGCAGAGATAGGACAATTTCAGTGCCCTCACCCTCCTCCGACAAAACGGTGACACTACCCTTTAAAGAGGTAACGGTGTTATGCACCACGTCCATGCCCACCCCGCGTCCGGAAAGATCAGTGGCGTTCTCCTTAGAAGAAAGTCCAGGCATAAAAATCAGCTCCGCCAAGCTGATCTTTTCTTCAGATACTGCGGTCATCCCGCGCCTGACGGCCTTCTCGTAGAGGAGATGACGATCAATACCCCGGCCATCATCGCTGATCTTAATCACCAGACTACTACCCTCATGGCTGGCGGACAGCAGAATAGTACCCTGCTCAGGTTTGTCGGCTGCCAGCCGCTCCTCCCGTGACTCAATGCCGTGATCGCAGGAATTCCTGATTAAATGAATGAGCGGCTCCGCCAGGTGGTCTGCCACTTTTTTATCAATCTCGGTGTTCTCCCCTTGAATGATCAACTGGATTTCCTTATGCTGCTGCCTCGATATATCCCGCACTACCCGGTTGAATTTCTGGAATATGCCGCCCACTGGAATCATCCGCATGGCCATAATGCCGTGGTGCATATCATTTACCAGCCGAGAAAAGCCATGCAGTTCATCCCGCAGTAAATGGATACAATCCGCCGCCGGGCGGCGGTTCTCAAATAATTCATCAAGAATATACTCAAAGGTATTACGGGAAATAAGCAGTTCTCCGATCATATTGGCAAAATTCTCAATCTTCTCCTCATTTACCCGCATAGTGTTTGTTTCCCGGCCACCAAAGGCAGCAGGTTTAAGCTGATTAGCCACCGCCATTAGTTCCTGCCTTTTCAAGGCATCTTTAACCCTATGCGGCTTGACCTTACCATGCTCCACCAGAATCTCGCCCACCGGTTTCTGACTCTTTAAAGCCCTCTCCACATCGTCCTTACTGACCTTGCCACGGGCCACCAGAATCTCACCCACCGGCCTCTGACTCCTGACGGCCTCATCAACATCCTCTTTACTGACCTCGCCATCCTCCACCAATATTTCACCAAGCGGCTTACTACCGCCCGCCAGACCATCAATAAAACTGCATATTTCCTTAACTGCCGCCTGCAGAGACTCGTCTTCACCATCCAAGGCCGCCAATCCCTTTTCGACAAGGACGGTAAAGGTGACAATATCGGCAAATGAAGCGGCTGTTTTAAGCCCTTTCAAGGCCCGTTTAACTATGAGACGTCCCTTATCCTCCAAGGCCGGCACAGCATGAGAGGCAAGAATCAGGCCTTGCTGCACAACCTGATCCAGAAAGACCTCCCGCATATCGTCGGGCAGAGCCTGAAGAAGATCACCGGGGCTGCCACCGGCTGCCGGAAATGCCGAAGCGGGACTGCCGTCGGCGCAAAATTCACGCAGTTCCACACTCAGCGGTGGTAATGATTCCACCATTTCACCCCTGCCAAGGCGGTCAATTATCTCCCGCAGAGCGTCAACCCCGCGGATAAGCAGATCACATACCTCGGGCCCGCGGCTGATCTTACCGTCCCGCAAACGACTAAGCAAACTCTCAAAAAGATGGGCGAAGGAGGCAGTCTTCTCCAACTGCAGATAGGCGGCGTCACCCTTAATGGTGTGAATATCACGAAAAATATCGTTTAATATCTTACTACCGCCCTCTTTCTCGTAGGCCTCCACATCACGGGCCAGATTATCTAAACGCTCCACGGCATCAACCATGAACTCCTCAATATCCTCCGCCTCTATAACGGGAATGATGGGGGAGTCCGCCCCTTCATCGTCAGCGGGCCGTTCAACCGCCTCCGGCGGCGGGGCCAACAGTGGCTTTTTACGGGCCTGAGGGGCGGTTTCCAGCTCATCCCCGGCGGCTGGTTTTAAAAAACTCTGGAGCCGGGCGCTGAGGACAGAATCATCCGGCATATCGTCTTCCGACTCAAAGGCGTCCAGCATGGAGATAAGATGATCGTTGGCAGCCAGAATGGTATCAACAATTTCCGGTTCTAAGCTAAATTCAAGATTACGCAGGGCATCCAGCACCCCCTCCAGGCCATGGGCGAACTTTACCAGCGGCTCGGCCCCAATGGTACCGGCACTCCCCTTAAAGGAATGAATCCCTCGGAAGACAGCGTTGATTATTTCCTCATTATCCGGCTCGGCCTCGGCCTTTAAAACATCGTCAGTCACATCGTCGAGAAGTTCGCGGGCCTCTTGCAGAAAATCTGATTTTAATTGTTGGTTATTCATGTTAATTTCGGATTTCTGATTTAGAATTTCGGAGTGCCAAAATCAACCAAGAAGCATCTTAATATGTAATACCAGGGCGTTTGGTTTAACCGGCTTCACAATATAAAGATTGGCCCCGGCGCTGATGGCCTTTTCCTTATTGGCAGCCTCGGCCTGAGTAGAGATAATCACAATTGGCGTCTCATCATCATTTTGGCGGTATTTTTCGGTAAAGACAATACCGTCCATATTAGGCATATTTATATCAGAGAGAATAAGATCATATTTAACCGCCGTGGCCTTCTCCAGGGCCTCAACACCATCGGAGGCCTTATCCGCCTGCAAACCAGCCGCCTTCAGAAGATTAGTGTGAAAATTTCTCACGAATCTTGAATCATCCACCACAAGCACCTTTTTCATAAAACACCCCTTTATTGAAAGAATTAAGGTGAAAGAATGAATAACTATAATTAGGGAGCCTTTTCTTCATCCTTCGGCCTTTATCTTTCATCCTGCAGCTTTTTATTTATAATAGACCATATGATTTGCTGTTTTCCTGATCTTAAAAGCTGGGTTTATCCGAGCGGGGGATTCGGCCGAGCCCAGAAATATATAACCGCCCTGGTTGAGGGCCATATAATAATGATCCACCACCCGCCTTCTGGAGACATCATCAAAATAAATCAGAACATTACGGCAAAATATAAAGTCAAAGCCCCGATACTTACGCAAAACAGCCCGATCATTCAAATTCAGGTAATCAAAGCGCACCGTATCTTTGATCTTCTGTTTGACATGATAGAAGCCGGACGACCGGGTAAAATATTGTTCAAGATATTCCTTTGGCACATCCTTGACGCTGCGGCTCATATAGATACCCTTCCGGGCCTTATCAAGAATTACCTCGTCAATATCGGTGGCAATAATCTCCACATCCCAGCGTTTGATATCATCAATCATCTCCAGGAGAATAATTCCTAGGGTATATGGCTCCTCGCCACTGGAACAGCCCGCTGACCATATTCGCAGGCGGCGGTCGCCGCGGGCGGCCTTTTGGCTGACGACAGTGTCTAAGCTGTCTTCGGCAAAGGCCTGCAACTGATTAAAATCACGGAAGAAATACGTTTCATTAATGGTCAAAATGTTAAGAAGCTCCTGCATCTCCCGGCCATCACGATCACTGAATTTCAGGTGACTGATATAGTCCATTACCGTCTCCAAATCCACCGCGACCATACGCTTTTCCAGACGTTTGGCAATATAGTAAATCTTTTTTTGTTCGAAACGGATACCCGCCTTACGATAAATAAGGTCAGTGAGGCGTTCAAACTCGTCTATTTCCAATTCAAATGGCATTGGTTATTTCCTTTTTCATTTCTGCGCAGAGCTCCCGTAAATCATCATCCTCCGTATCCGCCGCCAATTCATCAATCTTTGCCAGATCTTCATACATGCCGCTGCGGGCCAGGAGACGCACCGCCGGTAATAACATCTCCGGATTATTTTCATCTAATAGGGACTTAGCAATCACATGGTATTCCTGGCCAGAAACAGAGCAGGTTTCCCGGTGCACGATACATTTAACCGCGTCATAACGAATATAAGCGGCAACTTCCGAAGTAATAATTATTTGCCGCGTCTTATCCAGTATCTCGTCATAATTGAATATATCGCCCATCCGTTTACAGGCAGTATCAATTATGTTCACTACCTCGGCGCCGTACAGCTCGATATTTTCAATGGTTTCCAGCATCTTGATTATATGCTCTATTGACCCAACTTTGGCGGTAAGATCAGTCAGAGGGGCAAGATAAAATGAATCCACTCCCATCACATCACCGTCGGGCATCATAATATCCAGAACATCCTGGATATTTTCCGCCTTACCCACCATACTCAAGGTTTCAAGAATCACGGCCTTGAGCATGGGTTCATCGGTCTCGGACAGGATGGAGATCATATCGTCAACCGCCTCATCATCATTTAGGCGGCCCAGATATTCCACCGCCGTAATCTGGACATTGGGCGATTCATCATAGAGTCCGGCCCGAATAATCAGCAGAGTTTCCGGACTACCGATCTCAAATAAGGCATCCAAAACCAGCTTTCTGACCTCACGATCCTGATAATCCAGCTTGGAGGTGAGATAGGCCACCGCCTCCTCACCGCCGGCTCCGAATATAGCCACCGCCGCGTTACGCAAAAAGGCGTTGTTGGAGGTGAATAAATCGAACAACTGCTCATACACCTGTCGGCAATCAAGATGGCAAAGAGCAAAAACGACGGCGTTCTTCACGGCCTCGGAACCTTCACGAACCAATTGATAGATTAGTGGAATCGCCGCATCCGGCGTACCAAGTTCCGCAATATCTTCAACGGCATACAGACGGACGGCCTCATCAGCACTATGTAACGCCTTCATTAAATCTTCCATGTCCTTCTCCGGTTTTTTTATTTCGGAATTGCCATTCCACCGGCCGCATACCAAAATCAGAATTCCAAAATCCCTAATTTTTTCAAATACGCCTTCAGTTCATCCACCTCAAGAGGCTTATTCAAAAAGGCCTCGTCCTGACCGTCCATAACCGGCATCAAAGGGTTTACCCATGTCCAGGGCCTCTTTAAAGGCCGTTACCGCCTCCCGGCCGTTGGCCCGCCATCCGGCATTCCCCGTAAGGAGACATGATATTAACCAAGGCCATGGCAGATACATAGTCATCTTCAACTAATAAAAATTCATTCTCCACCCATGACTTAAAGGATGAAGGATAAAATAATTATCCTTGACCTTTTTTACGGCCTCAGAATTGAGTTTGATAACCTCCCGTACCTGCTCAAAGGGCAGGGCGTACTCAGCCCCACCGGCTTCCACCAGCAAAATGGTATTTACACCCATCGGCATGGGAATCGTCTTGGTAAGAGTAGTTTCTTCCCCCGGCGGTGAAGAAAGCATAATTTTGCCACGCAGGGCATTAATACAGTTTATGACCACATCCATTCCCACCCCCCGGCCGGAGAGATCGGTGGCTTTATCATTGGTGGACAGACCGGCCACAAGGGCCAAATACAGGACGGCCTCACCATCATCCTTATTCACCTTCAGCCCCCTGAGAGCGGCCCTCAAGACAAGACGGCCCTCCTCCGGTTTACCGGCCGCCCTTCGTTCATGGATAGTTTCAAGACCATGGTCACAGGAATTTATGATTAGATGAACAAGCGGATCGGAGAGCATATCACCCACCATTTTATCCAGCTCCGTATCTTCACCCTCCAGAATAAACGCACACTATCCGGCCAAATTTCTGGAAAACACCCTTCACCGACACCATACTCATGACCATGACACTATTATGGACATCAATAAATCCAGGGTGGCGGAATATACCGTCCACAACCTCGGCATTAAAAAAAGAGACGCTTGTTCTTTACCTGATCGAGAAGATTTTCCGCCCGGTGGGCGTGTTCAGAGATGCAGTCCAGCTTGAAAAAAGCGGCACTGCCCTTAATGGTATGCAAGGCGCGAAATAGGGCGTTTATCTCATCTAAATTATCGGGATATTTCTCAATCCGTAGAAAACACTCCGAGGTGTTTTCCAGCATCTCCTGCGATTCCTGTATAAAATCGCCGAGATAATCATCAAGATTGTCAGCCATGTATTATTTTATTTTGTACTGGCTTTCTGTTTGCGCTATAATTAGACAGTTGCTAATCAGCAATCCATAATCAGAGTGTTAACTGCCAAATCCACAACGACAAAATCAAGCAACCGCCTTGATTATCTCCCCGGCAATATCCCAACTCGGGGCAACTACATTGGCACCGCCCCGTAAAATTGCCTCATTTGGCATACCAAAGACAATAGCCGTTTCCTCACTCTCGGCAATGGTATGGCCGCCAGCCTCGGTAATTTCCACCATCATGTTAGCCCCGTCATCACCCATACCAGTCATCAAAACAGCCACCGTACCAGCCCCATAGACGTTAAACACCGACTCCATCATTACATTTACCGAGGGCATAAATTGGTGTTCTGGCCGGGTTGGAGTACGAACCACGATCTCACTGCTGGCCTTCTTAAACAGGGTCAGGTGACGGCCGGCCCTGGCAAGATAAATGACACCAGGCTCAATCTTCATGCCGGCCGCCGCCTCCACGCAGCTCATGGGCGAAGCCGCGTCAATACGTTTGGCGTAAGAGGCGGTAAACCCCACCGGCATATGCTGCACCAGAAAGACCGGAGCAGGAAGATCAGCCGGGATAAGCGGCAAGACATCAAAGATGGTCTTGGGGCCGCCAGTGGAGATGCCAATAGCCACCACCATGCCGTCGGTGCCTACCCGAGATTTACGGCGGAGCGATACGGATTTGCGCGGCGTTCCAACCGCAGGAGCGGCTCTCTGCCGCCCGCTCCTCCTCATCTTGCTTACCGATTTGGAGTCAGAGGCCGCCTTGATCTTGGCGATAATTTCCCGGGCTGACTCCTCCATATTGACGGAAACTGTGCCGCCCGGTTTAGCTATATAATCAAAGGCGCCCAGGGCCAGAGATTCAAAAGTAGCCTCAGCCCCCTCCTGGGTAAGGGAGGAAACCATAAGCACCGGAGCGATTTCCTCGTCAACAATGTGCTGCATGGCGCTGATGCCGTCAAGAAGAGGCATATTAATATCCATGGTCACCACATCCGGCCGCAGCTCTCTCGCCTTTAAAACCGCATCCTCACCATCCCTCGCCGTGCCAATAACATTAAGCCTGCGGTCTGATTCAATAATTTTTTTAAGACTCCGCCGCATCAAGGCGGAATCATCACATATTAGTACGTTTATCATATTCCAATTTTAGTTTTTGGAATTCGGATTTCGGAATTGCAAGGTAAACTTTCCGAGATCCGCATTCCTAATTCCCAAATCATATCATTCCGCGATTTTCATCTTCTTCTTTCCAACCGCTTTTTTCGCCTTGCCAGCTACCTTCCCCGCCCTCTTGAGCGGCGGCTTCTTACCGTCCATCTCGTTAAAGGTTTCCAGCTCATCAGTACCGAGAATCCGCTGAACATTAATCAGCATCACCATACGGCGGCCGCCATCCAGCTTACATACTCCCTCCATGAAACGGGCGGCATCAGAACCAGCAACAATGGGAGGGGTATCGTCAATATCACTCTTTGGGATGCGCAGCACCTCATTGACCCGGTCAACTCTAAGGCCGGTCTTTTTCCCAGCGATATCAACAATGACAATCCTGGTGCGATCATCTTTTTTTCTCTCCTCGCGACCAAAGAGTTTCCTTATATTCATTACCGGAATGACATTGCCGCGCAGATTGGTTACCCCGTCAATAAACTCCGGAGCCTTGGGAACGGAGGTAATCTCCTCCAAGCGGTTTATCTCCTGTACCTGCATAATCTTAACCCCGTATTCCTCCTCACCGATAAAGAAGGTTACCAACTGCTCCTCAACCAGAGATTTCTCAGCCAGAGTTTGGGACTGGTCCGGATTGTCCTGCTCTTTCTTCTGTTTAATCTCATCCAGCATCACGGACTCCTTTTCACCAATCAGGTTTTTTTCATCCATTATCATAATTAAACGTTTGCCCTCATCAATCTTGGCTACCCCCGCCACCTCCCGATGTCCGGAGGAAACATTCCAGGGCGGAGCATCAATCAAGGCCTTTGGCAGCCGTAGAACCTCTTTCACCGAATCCACCAAAAAGCCCATAAACAAAGTACCATTCTCCACCACCATGATCCGTTGGTTATTTTTAATAATAGCGCTTATATCCACCTTGAGACATTCCAAACTATCTATTATCTCCTTCCCCAGGGGGACAAGTTCGGCCTTAAATCGAGTCAGTGCCGTCTCCTTATCTGCCGCTGCCAAGTCAAGAAGTTCATGGCCAAGCTCATGGAAAACGGTATGCCGGGGCCTTAGCTCTCGAAAGAGTTCATTCTCAACCAGGGCAGGGTTAACCACCAGCCAGCGGCCAAAGGCGCATTGAACCGGATCCAGAGTCCCAGGGAATTGTTCACCGTCTTCAAGGGCTTGTTCAAGATCGACAATCCATTGCCTATGCTCCTTGACAATCATCTCCAGCTCATTGATATTACCGGCAATCAATTCATCAATTCCGAGCAGTGAGCGCAGATCAATGATGGGAATAAGCTGTTCACGAACCGTGATTACCCCCTTGATGTAGGCCGGAACATTGGGCACCTCGGTAATTTCAGATACCCGCAGTATCTCCCGGACACTGTCAATATTAAAGGCGTACTCCTCATCGGCGATATGAAATGAGACCAGTTGCTCATCGTCCACTACCTCTTCTTTAACTGTTTCAGATACCGACCCGGCTCCAGCCCGGCCGCCGACATCCTGGACAGCGGCCGTTTCCTCATCCTCTATTTTTAAGACCTCCGCCAGCTTAAGGATCAGCACCAGACGCTTGCCGTCATCTTTTTTTACCACCCCAGATAAAAATCCCCGGTCAATCCCCTTACATACGGCCGGGGGCGGCGCGACCTGCTCGTCACGAATATGCATAACCTCACGCAGACCATCAACAATAAGGCCGGTAGCATTACCATCCGTCTCCACCACCAGCAGGCGGCTGTCTTCCGTCACCTCCCGTTTCTTTAGACCAAAACGATTACGACTATCCAGAGCCGGCAACACCTTACCACGCAGATTGCAGATTCCCGCCACATAATCAGGGCTCTTAGGCACCGCGGTCAAGTCCGGCATACGGACAATCTCCTTTACCTGATGAATATCCACTCCAAATTCCTCCTCGCCAAGAGCGAAAACAACAAACTGGCCCTCGGTGGCATTAATGGATTTTTGGGTGTTTTCTATATGTTCAGACATTATTTATCTCCATGTTCTTATAAAAGATGAAGGAGTTTGAAAGGATAAATGATGAAAAATAAAAAGCCGAAACTGTTAGTTGTGTTCATTCCAGCCTTTTGCCTTTATCCTTCCGGAATCACATACTCTGCATCTCATCCGCCTGGCTGGCGATATCCTCAATGGCCTCGGCAATATTCTCCATGCCTTTGGTGGTTTGCTCTGAAGAGGTTGAGGCCTCTTCGCAGGCGTTGGCCGCATCTTCCACTCCCTCAGTAATAACCTCGACCTCCTTGCCAACCTCCGCCAGAGAGGTCATAGCCTCGGCGGTTTTGGCCACGATTTTTTCAACCCCCTCCAAAACCACACGGGATTCATTATCAATTCTGGTCAAACCAGCTGCCGATATTTTAGCCTTCTCCGCTTCCTCGGCAGCGCTCTTGCCAACCCCCTCTATATCGGAACTGACCATAATTATCTGGTTCTGCATCTGGCGCACCATATCCTTGATCTTACTAGCATTTTCTGATGAATCATCAGCCAGGGTGCGGATATCTCCGGCCACTACTGAAAATCCCCGGCCAAACTCACCAGCCCTGGCCGCCTCAATGGAGCCGTTTACGGCCAGCATATTGGTCTGCAGGGTAACATTGACAATCTGATCGACAATCTTTTCAATGGCGTTGGTCTTCTCCTGCAGCATGCCTATACTTTTGGCCGACTGTTGTGAATCCTCCGCCGCCTTGGTGATATTGGCAATCGTATTATTGACGTTCTGGTTGTTCTCCACCACGATCTCCAGGAGCTCATTAATCCTGGTCTCGGCGTTCCGGGCCAGGGTGTCGATTTCTGCCCCGATTTCCTCAACCTGCTTTCCCTGAACCTTACAGCCGGCGGCCGATTTTTTCTGCTGTTCAGCGGCGGCGGCAATCTGCTCTATGGCAGTCATAATCTGGCGGGCCGAGGCCAGGGACTGCTCCACGTTGGCCGATAACTCCTCGGCGGCGGCCGCCATTTCCTCAGCCGACTTCTGGGTATCGACAGAATTCTTCAAACTGTCGGCCAGTTCAGTGAGATCATCAGAGGCCGCCTGCATCTCAACATAGGCCTTATTCTGTTCTTCCAAACCTTTAATAGATTCCTCAATAGCGCTGGAGGCCTCCGCCGAAGCCGCGGCAATATCCTCGGCCGCCTGATAAAAGACATCAGAACCTTCAACGGCCTGGGTTGACAATATAGCCACTCTTTTAGAGGCCTCCACCAGATCGTCAATACCATTGTCAATTTTCCCCAGAGCCTCGTTTATAAGTTCACTTTTATCCGCCTCCTCCCGGCTGGCCTTACTGGCCGATTCAACGTTAATTACCACCATTTTAACCTGCTCCTGAATTTCATCCACCACGGTGCGGATATCACGGGCGCAGTTCTCGGAAATCTCGGCCAGATTTCTGACCTCATCGGCCACTACGGCAAAACCACGGCCATGTTCTCCGGCCCTGGCGGCCTCAATGGCGGCATTCAAGGCCAGAAGATTGGTCTGATCGGCAATCCGCACCACGGCCCCGACAATCTCACCAATCTCATTGGAGTATTGTTCCAGTTGATGAATCAGAACCGCCGACTCATCATTTTTCTGCACCGCCTCCTTGATCCCGAGAATTATCTGGCGGATATCCTTGCCGGTAGTACGGGCCAGAAGCTGTAATTCAGTACATTTGTCATCGGAATAGACCGCGTGTTTATTGACTTCCTGTGAATTTTCCTTGATAACCGCAATGGAACTACGTGATTTATCGGCCGCTTCGGCATTGCCATCGGCTTTCTGACCGATCTCTGCCATATTATTGGTAAGCTGCTCGGATGCCGCGATAGCCTCCTCAAGAGAGGCGGCCATCTGTTCCACAGCCACGGCAATTCGTTCAGCAATAGCCTGCTGCCGGGCCAGGGTACGAGCCTGGGTCTTGGCCTGAGCCTGCTTTTTAGCCAGCTCCCGTTTTTGAGCCAGAACTTTGTTATCCCCCTCTTTGCTGGTAATACCAGTTGCCAATGAATCAGGTTTTGCTAATTTCTTTGCCATCTCAATACTCCTCTTTGGAATTGCGGAATGCGGATTGCGGAATGAGTCCCCCCACGCCGTCTTTCTTCTTCAGCATTCCATTTATATAGTTTTGGCTGCCAATGTTTATTTACAGACTGCGGAATTATAAAATTCCGTGCTTCATCATGCCAAATTCCGAAATCTAAAAATCACAAATCCGAAATCGTAATATCCTTTCCCTCGGCGGTATCCAAGTCTATGGCGCTCACCGTCAGCACCCCGTTCAAGTCAATGGCAAAGGTTACATCTATATTGGGTTCCCCCTTTTTCCGACCATGGTTTACCTTCAGGTGGAAACGTCCCAACGACACGTAATCCTGCGCCCCCGGCAGACCGCGATCCTGCATGATATGGATAATTACCTCGGGCTGACTATCAACCACCGTGGTGAACAAACGGCTGACCTCGCAGGGATAAGCTGAAGCAGCCGGAATTATATTAATAAAATCGCCCTTATCATCTTCAATCCCGAGATTATGGGCCGTAATATCGTGAAACTCCACCCCGGCAATCTCGCCACTCAGTACCCCGGCCAGAATACCGGCCCCTCGCGCCACAGCCTCATCAGGATTAATATTTTTCTTTAATCTCGGGCCGCTGGACGACCTGGCGCAGGCAGAACAGAGTACCTCGTCTACCAGTTCACCCACCGCAGGAATACGGCTGGCGCCGCCCACCATAATTACCGAATCAACCCAGTCCGGGGATACCCCGGACTGGGCGAAGGTATCCATAATATGCCTTTTTATATCTTCTAAAACCGAACTGGTTAGGGCATTAAAATCATCCCGGCTGATCTCCATATTCAAATGCAGAGGACCGTCATCTGTTACCGCTATATAGGGAATCATAAGGGCAGTACTGTCGGCGGAAGAGAGATCAATCTTGACCTTTTCAGCGTGAATTACCAGCTGTTGATAGGCGATGCGATCATTTCGTAAATCATAAGGGCAGTCAGCGGCAAAACGGGCCAGGATATGTTCAATGAGAGCGTTGTCAAAATTTATACCGCCAATGGCGGTGGAACCGCCCACACCCATGACCCGAAAGACCTTATCTTCATAGGCCATGAGGGTAATATCCAGGGTACCGCCGCCAAGATCAATCACCAGCATATGACTGTTCCCGCCCTGACTAATGCCATAGGTAAGAGCGGCGGCGGTTGGTTCATTCAATAACTTTCGCACCTGAATCCCGACCATAGCCGCCGCCCGCAGTGTAGCCTGACGCTGGTTATCATCAAAATAGGCTGGAACGGTGATAACGGCCTCTTCCACCTCGCAGCCAAGATAGTCCTCGGCAATCTTTCGTAGATGGGCCAGGATAAAACCGGATATTTCCTCCGGAACATATTGATAACCATTAATGGTAAAGCGGCGGTTAGTACCCATACCCAGCTTAACGTTAGCCACGGTAAGCTCCGAGTTCAATACCGCCTGATTACGAGCCATCTCGCCGACAATTACCTTATCCTTTTTCAGGCAGACCACGGAGGGCGTGGTGCGGCTGCCCCGTTCGTTGGGAATAATCCGAGGGGCACCGTTTTTAATAAAGGAAAGCAGCGAATTGGTGGTGCCCAGATCTATACCAATAATCCTTTTTGACCGCAGAGGGCGAAATTCAGATTTCGAAATTCCGCCGCTTCTTTTATTGATCTGATTACTTTTTTTCATTTTCGGTATTTCGTGAAATAATTAGTAAAATCCCAGTAATTTCCAACATCATAATTCCGAAATTGCAAGATTTTCCCTGGCCAGTTTATTATCCGGCTCAATCTCTAAAATCCTCTTCAGGATTGCTCTGGCCTTTTCTGGAAAATCCATTTCACTATAAATAACGGCCAGATTATTAAGGGCCTTCATATTTTCCAGTTCCAAAGTTAAAACCGCGTTAAAGAGACCAGCGGCCTCAAAAAAATCATCATTTTTCAGGCGGGCGACACCATCCTTGAACAGTTTAGCCGCCATCTCCTCGTAACTACACAGCTTTTCCTCTTGTTTGGAGACCTTTCTCTGCAATTTTTCATGTTCAACAGACAGGGCTTTGTAATCGGCCGCCAGCTTGCTTAGCTGCTCCGCCGCGGCGGCGCTACTCTGATTAATACCCTTATCAAAAAGCATTTTTTTAAGGGATATCCGCGGGACAGCAGTCTTTTTATCCTCCGGGGTGAGTAGGGAGGTGATTTCCTCTAAGGCCAGAATAGCGGGCGGCTGGGTTACCTTGTCCACGGCAGAGCAGGCCTTATCGGCAAAGCGGAGATCAAGCAAGTGGTCAACATTAAGCTCACCAGTAATATGGAGTTCCTCCGACATATATTTATGAATAGTTTCAAAATCAGCCGCCGAAGGATATAAGCTGTCCCAGCGGATGCCATTGGGATCAGCAATAACCTTTTTCAGAAGGGCCTCTTTGAGACCAATACTTTTATCGGGATCAAGAAACTCCACTCCCACCCTGGCGGCGTTGTCTGTATCAGCAGCCATGCCCTTACCGGCCTTAACGAGATAATCAATAAATTCCTGTACGGTTTCCGGATGGTTATCAATAAATTCCTGACGTACCGCCACCACACAGCAGGGATGTTCCGGCCAGATTTCGCTGGTCATAAACTGCCTCTTGGCAATACCATTATTAATAGCCTTGGAGCCCACTGGTTCCGCCACTATGAAGGCGGCGGCATCATGATTTGATCCCATGAAGGCCGGCATGGAGACCGGGGCCACTACCTCAAAATTAACATCCACCTCTTCCCCCTTGTCGAGACTGGCATTAAGACCGATTCCTTTGAAAAATATATGGCTCAGCATATGGTGGATGGATAATTTATGGGGAATGAGGCAGGATTTCTTTTTGAAAAAATCACGATAGGGCTCTTTATAGTCATTATGGGCGTTACGCACCATGATACTGCCGCCCCGGTGGGCCATGAGTACTGTTTTAATGGGAGAGCCGTGACTGTTTAAATCCATAGCAATGGGGGCCAGGATAAAAGCCGCGTCCACCTCGCCCTCTTCCAGAGCGTCAATCACTGGATTCCACCCCCCCATGAGTTCCGTCTGCAAAACAAAATTAACCGGCTTAATAAGGCCGGCGCGGATATCTTCCCGCACCATTCCCAAAAGCAGATGGTCAGTAATCTGTAAATGAGCCACCCGCAGCTTGATCTTGCCGTCAATCATTTCTTCCTGCTCACCGCTGATTCCGACGGCCTTCTCTTTAAAGCCCAGAGCCTGGTTAATCTTGCGGTTAAGTTCATCGGGAGTAAATGGTTTCGGAACCACCGAGGTACCGCCAGCTTCGATCACCTTGTCCTTCTGGGTCTTATCAGCTTGAGCGGTGGCCATAATAAACGGTACCTTTTTAAATTTTTTGGATTTTTTCCGAATCCAGGCCAAAAGGTCAAAACCACTCATATTGGGCATATTCCAGTCACTGATAATCAAGTCGACATCACCGGCCCTCTGAAGCAGCTTTTTGGCATGCACACCGTCATCGGCCTCAATAATATTTTTATAGCCCAGAGAATTAAGGATATTAACCTCAATCCGGCGCATAGTTTTGGCATCCTCAGCCAGTAAAATTGTAATATCTTGCGGTAATTTATTCATGTCTATCCCTTTTTGATCCCGATTTATAGCCTAAGCCCGGTCACCCCTCAGTCTTCATCCTTCCACAAATTCCCTCTTCAACCAGTTTCCTGTAATCAACCGCCCCATGACTTTTTGGCGCATACTCAAAGATCGTCTGTTTATAGGCCGGAGCCTCGGCCAGTGTGATATTATTCCTTATCCCCGGCATCATTATCTCCGCTCCGAAACTGCCCTTTATTTCCTCGCTGATTTTACGGGCAATTTTAGTTTTCTGATTATAGAATGTCGGCACAATGCCGCTTAAGCGCAGGGCGGGATTGTATGAGGCATTGAGCCGGTAGATAACCTGCATCATCTCGGCAAGGCCCTCCATGGCCAGAAAATGCATGGGCATTGGAATAAACACCTCCTTGGCAGCGACAAGAGATGCGACCATCAAGATCCCCAGAGTCGGGGGCGGGTCGATAATAATATAATCATAGAGAGACAGGACGGGGATGATCTGCTCAGCCAGCACAAGCGCCTGTTCGTCATCAGGCCCGGCCCCTAATTCATAGGCACCGAGATTACGCGAAGAGTAAATTAGCTCAAGACCAGCAATGCGGCTGGGAGAAATAGCCTCTGTTAAGGCAAGTCTGTTTTCAAGAACCTCAAGGATGGTGTTTTGGGGGTGAGGGGCGGAACCAAATATGATGGAGACGTGGGCCTGAGCATCCATATCAATAAGAAGCACTCGGCCATGGGTGGTTAAAGCATGCGCAGCATTCACCGCCGTAGTGGTTTTTCCGCACCCGCCTTTACGGTTCGCGAAAACAATAATTCTGCCCACCTCTCCCCCTCAATAAATTTTGGAAAAAATAAGTCGATGAACACTTGACTATTAATCTGCGTCGCAGAACAGAGACTTTTATTATTGTGTTCATAAGCAACAATAAAAATCAAATTATTTTATTCTTTTTTTGTTATCCTTCACTCCAAATTTCTACGCAAAGAGAGAAAAGATAGGTTTTTAACTTCGTAATATTCCTTTTTAATACTTAGCAAAAGACTTAATAATACCAGTAATAGCACAGGGTCACAAACAACTTAAAAGAGCTTAAAATTCTAACCGCACCCCACACAAAAAAAAAGGCCGCCCCGCACTCCCCAAACAAGGAGGCTGGACGGCCTTTTTTTACTGAAAAGCCCGTAACTATTTTAAATTCTAAACTGTCACAAAGACCTTAACTTAACAACCGCAGGCTTTCTGCATATTGGGAACAGTCTGCTTTTTACGGCTCATCATGCCGTCAACCCACATGGTGTTGCCCTCGAGTTTACCGCCGAAGGCATTCTCAATCAGGCTTGGGTCATCGGAAACCACCATAAGGTCAGTACCCTCTTTCATGATGTCAGTGAGCATGAGAATGACGGTATGACGGCCATCGGCCTTCACCTCTTCACAAGCCTTATACAGGTCATCACGAATACCGTCAACGAGGGAGAGATCAACCAGCTCCAGCTGGCCGATACCGATCTTCTTGCCGTTCATGTCAAAGTCTTTATAGTCTCTGAATACCAGATCCTTGGCCGGGACACCGGCAACAGCGGACTTGGCCTTGAACATCTCCATGGCCAGGGCCTCCATATCGTCGACTCCGGCGATTTTGGCCAGATCCTCACAGGCAGCCTTATCGGCCTCAGTGCAGGTGGGGGATTTAAACATTACAGTATCGCTTAAAATGGCACAGAGCATAATACCAGCGATATTGGCCGGGATAGCAACATTATTAAGATCATAAAGCTGCTTTAAAACCGTACCGGTGCAGCCCACGGGCTGAGCGTTAAAGATGATGGGATTATTGGTGGTAATATCACCGACCTTATGATGATCAATAATGGCCAGCAGTTCGGCGTCACCAAGATTATCAGGGGCCTGAGCCAGATCGCTGTGATCCACCAGCATCAGCTGCTTACCGGCACCGTCCGTCATGATTTCAGGGGCGGCAAAACCAAACTTGTTCAATACCATCTCAGTCTCAGGATTCAACTCACCCTGCATGGCTGGAACCGCGTCAACACCCATCTCTTTCTGCAAAGCAGCATAAGCAATAGCAGAAGTTACCGAATCCGTATCAGGGCTTTTATGCCCAACAACATAAACTGACATAACATAATCCTCCAATCCATATATTAATAATTATATCGTCCACAAAAGACGAACCTTTTTTAAGATAACATAACAAAGTTTGTTGGTGAACATAGTGCTTATAAATAGTTCAGTCAAGCAGAAAAATAGAACACTTATTCAGAGAGATATTGTTATTCAGGATAAGAAATGGTAATCTCACCTTTAAGATAAATTTCAGGACTAGTAAAAGGCTATTATGGCACCGTCAAAAATCTCAAAACCCTTAGTGTTGCTGGCTGAAGATAATCCCGTAGTGCGTAAAGGGGTAGAAAACTTCCTCAGCAAATGGGGATATGAAGCCATTGCGGCAGACAACGGCGATAAGGCCTGGGAACTATTAGAGGAAAATCCTGCCATCCGTCTTGCCATTATAGACTGGAACCTGCCCGGCATCAGCGGAATCCAGTTATGTCAACGGCTGCGTACCCGCACCGGGCCTTATGTTTACGCTATCATGTTCAGTGCCCGCAAGTCGCATGAAGAAAAACTCATGGCCTTAGACGGCGGTGCCGATGACTACCTGGTTAAGCCCTGCAAACCATCTGACCTACGAGCCCGCCTTGGCGTGGGCCGCCGTATCATAGATAACGCCCTCAGCCTGACGGAATCCGCGCCGCCCAGCCCCTGTGCGGAAACAAAAATAGACAACAGCATTCCAGACCCGGCAGATACAGATAAGGACAACGACCAGGCATCGACAATTAAGGAATAAATTTTGTAACTATTCAGCGTAGTACCTAAAAGTAACAATAGCCCCAGAGCGTAACTATTCAGCAGTGCTCCAGGTTTGTTCTTTAGGACTTCGAAGCATACTTTGGTATTCGAGAAGGCCTAAATGGGCGAAGATGGGGTGCTGCTGAATAGTTACTAAATTTTCTCCGAGAGTACCATCCCGTTTCCCCTCAACAGCCATGACTACCACCGAGCAGGAACTCCACCGTTTAAATAATATTATCACCGCCCTGCGTAATCCCCGGGGCGGCTGCCCCTGGGATCAGAAGCAGACCCCGGAGACCATGAAGACCTATCTCCTTGAGGAATGTTACGAAACAGCCGATGCCATCGACAGCGGCAAAGCAGCAGCCGTCCGGGAAGAGATGGGCGATCTCTTTTTCCAGCTTGTCTTTATCAGCCAGCTCTATGAAGAACAGCACGCCTTTTCACTGACCGAGGTTATCGGCGGCATCGCCGACAAGATGGTACACCGCCACCCCCATGTTTTTGGTGATGAAAAGGTTGGTTCAGCAGCCCAGCAGAGTCAGCGCTGGAACGAGATCAAGGCCGCCGAGAAAAGAACCGCCAATAGTGCCGCCGACCGCCTGGCTGGAGTCCCTAAAAGTCTGCCGGCCCTGCGCCGGGCTCAACGGGTATCTGAACGGGCGGCCCATAATGGCTTTGAGTGGAGCGGACGGCAGGCGGCAATAAAAAAATTCACAGAAGAAACCGAAGAATTGCTGGAGGCCATGAGGGATGGTGACCAGAACCATATTATCGAAGAAATGGGTGATGTCCTCTTCATGCTGGTCAATCTGGCCCGTCTCTATAGTATAAATGCCGAAGATACCATGCACCTCGCCACGGAAAAATTTATCCGCCGTTTTCGCGGTATGGAAAATCAGTGCCTTAAAGAAGGGCTTAATCTCCACGATCTCTCAGAAAGAGAATTACTTAAGTTGTGGCAGCGCAACAAAAATAATTTGACATAAAACAAGGTTATATGGTAAAGAATCCGTTTATTCTTTGGCTGGATTTTCATATTCCAGCCTCTATCCGTAAACCTTCTTGCTCTCTGAGGCAGGAAACACGAGGGCCTGGGGAATCACCCATAGTCCACAAGGAGGAAGCATGCGCAGGTATGAAACAATCTATATTATCCGGCCCACAGCCAATGAAGATGATATAACCGCCATTATCGACCGAACCAACGCCGTTATTGAGAAGGCTGGCGGCACCATCATTAATCTTGACCGCTGGGGCCTCAGAAAACTGGCCTATCTCATTAAAAAAGAGAGCCAGGGCTATTACGTTTTCATGGAATACGCCAGTATCCCCGCGGCAGTTGACGAAATCGAGCGTCTCTTTCGTATCGATGAGAATACCCTGAAATACATGACCATTAAAATTCAGGATACATATATCCCTGACGCCCCTGAACCGGAAGCGGATGTAGAGGCAGAGACCGCCCCGGCTGAAGAAGCCGAGACGCAGGAAGCCCCGGAAACGGTTACAGAAGCAGCAGACCCGGCCTAAGGCCTAAGATACAACAGGAGACAAAAAAATGGCAGCGCCAACCCGTCAACAATATAAGAAAAAGACCTTTATCCGCAAAAGAATATGCCGGTTTTGTGCCGACAGCAGTCTGAAAATTGATTACAAAGACGTCAAGACCTTAAGCAATTTTATCACCGACCAGGGCAAGATTATTCCCAGCCGGATATATGGTAATTGCGCCAAGCACCAGAGGCAATGTTGCGAGGCCATTAAACGGGCTCGTCAAATCGCCCTGCTGCCCTATAGCGCCACAACCCGTCTGTAAAGCGGCAGTCTTTTGAACAGATTAACACCCCTATAATGACTTGGAACAGGCAAAGAGGAATTTCAGCGGTCAGTATTATTTAACGGCAATAGGCATTACCGCGCTTATTCTTACCCTGCCGGTGGTCAGCAGTTTTTTCTTCTGGCTGTATTTCATTACTCCTCTGCCGGTAATATATTATATCACCGTCTTAGGTTTTAAGCGGGGCAGCAGGTTGACAGCCTACGCGGCTGTTCCGGCAGCCGGCCTGATTATGATTACGGCCGCTGATGTTCAGATTGTCTTTTCAGCCCTGAGCCTGATACCAGCCGGAATCATCCTGGGACAATCAATTAATCAAGGTGACAGTATCCACCGGGCCGGTTTTAAGGGCATAGGGGCAATAATTCTTACCTGGCTCGTTCTGGGTATTGCCTTCAGCGCCTTCAGTCAGGTTAATATCTACAAGGCAGTACTAAAAGAAATTGATACATCGTTGACTATAGCCTTTAAGTCATATAGCACATCACCAGGGCTCACCCCTGACTCCAAGGCCCAGCTCAAAGAGGTATTTCAGCGGACAAGGGAAACCGTCCCCCGCATATTTCCCGGCAGTCTGCTGATCTCAGCTATTTGCACAATCTGGCTGAACCTGCTGTTGGCTAATCGTTTGTTAAAAAGAAGCGGCATTAAAGTATGGGATGATTTCCGCCGCTGGCGGCTGCCGGATAATCTAATCTGGCTGTTCATCGCCGGAGTTTTTACTTTAATGATCTCCAGCACGTGGTTGAACACGGCGGGGCTTAATATAGTTCTGGTGCTTGGTTTTCTCTATTTTCTGCAGGGACTGGCGGTTCTGACAAGTCTTCTGGAAAAATGGGAGGTACCGAGGCCCATAAGATTTCTGATCTATATAATTATTACAATTCAGGCCTATGGCATTATTATGCTGGCCTTTCTGGGGATTGTTGAGATTTGGGCCAACTTCCGTAAGGCCAAGCCCTTAGATAAAATTAACGGCAAATAGGTAACTACTCAGCTGCAGCTAATCCGGAGTCCACGCTTTTCTGAGCAGTTACAGCTCACGGTTCAGGGCAGTTTATCCGCCTTGATTGAATACAAATATTTAAAAACTTAAAACTACATAGAATGAGGGACATATGGAATTAATATTGAAAACGACCATAGATAATCTTGGAGAAGAGGGAGATTTAGTCACAGTAAAACCAGGCTTTGGCCGTAATTACCTTATTCCTCAAAATCTGGCAGTTCTCGCTAATAAGGCCAACAAGACTAATCTCGAGCTGGAAAGAGATGCCATTGAAGCCCGCAAATCAACTCTGCGCCAGCAGACTGAAGGGCTGTCCAAAAAAATTGCCGGCGCCGTGGTTACTATCAGCAAGCGGGTTGGTGACGAGAACAAATTATACGGTTCTGTTACCAACTCCGAGATTGCCGATAAATTAGCCGAACTCGGCATTGAAGTAGACCGCCGTAAGATTGCCATTGAGGAGCCCATCAAAACGGTGGGGATTTTCAACGTACCTATTAAGATCGGCTACCAGACCCACGCCGATATCAAAGTTGAGATAATACCGCAGACCGAGTAATATTATCCAGAGTACTAAAGCCGCTTTTAGCGGCCATAGGGGGTATTGTTGCTCCCCGTTGTTTTATTGACCGCATTTGGTAATGGCAGGCCGCCAATAATTATTGGCGGCCTGTTTTAAAACAGCAAACAGGATAATTTGTATAAAGTCTGTATGAGGTAGTTACAATGCCGGCGATGTTCACACATCCCGGCTTTGTAACTTTTAACTATTCACGTTCCCCGGAATCACAACTCATCAATGGAAGCGCCATTTCCTCCCTCAACCATCGGCCAGCGCCTGCCGCCTCAAAACATTGAGGCTGAACAATGCGTTCTCGGTTCCATTCTTCTCCGCCAGCCGGCCATGGATAAGGTTGTAAACCTCCTCGCCCCCTCCGATTTTTATAAGCCGGCTCACCAGACCATCTATAGCTCCATGCTCACTCTCTTTGATAAAACCGAGCCTCTGGATCTGGTTACCATTATCAACTCCTTAAAGGACAGCCATAAACTGGACGAAGTCGGTGGAGCCGCCTATCTCGCGACACTTACCGACATCGTGCCGGTGGCCGCCAATATCGCCTATTATGCCACTATTGTCCGCAACAAAAGCATCCTCCGCCAACTGATTCAAACCACCTCGGAAATCGCCGGCCGCTGCTTCGAGGAACAGGACAATATCGACCTCCTTTTAGATGAGGTCGAGAAAAACGTCTTTGACATCTCAAGTTCCAAAAGTAAACAGAGCTTCTACCGGATGAACGAGATCATCAACGAGGCCTTCAAAAATATTGAACAGCTGGCTGAACGTAAGGAGATGATTACCGGAGTACCCAGCGGTTACAATGATTTCGATCATAAAACCGCCGGATTTCAGCCCTCCGACCTGGTTATCATCGCCGGCCGCCCCAGTATGGGCAAGACCGCCTTTGCCATGAATATCGCCCAGAACGCCGCCATGCTGGCCAAGGTGCCAACAGCGGTTTTCAGCCTGGAAATGCCCAAGGAACAACTGGCCATGCGTCTGCTCTGCTCCGTGGGCCGGGTAGACGCCTCAAGAGTCAGAACCGGACATCTGCGGGATACGGACTGGCCGAAGTTAGTACGGGCCACAGGCATGCTCAGCAAAGCCCCCATCTTCATTGATGATACCCCGGCCATCACGGTTCTTGAAATGCGGGCCAAGACCAGACGGCTGAAGGCCGAACATGATATAGGGATGGTGGTAGTGGATTATCTGCAGCTCATGCGCGGCCGGGCCGGCATTGACAACCGCGAACAGGAGATCAGCGATATTTCACGCTCTTTAAAAGCCATGGCCAAGGAGATGAAAATTCCGGTTCTGGCCCTCTCTCAGCTTAACCGCAGTCTGGAAAGTCGTACCGATAAACGTCCCCAGCTTTCAGATTTGCGGGAATCGGGAGCCATTGAGCAGGACGCGGATGTTATTTGCTTCATCTATCGTGATGAAGTATATAATAAGGCGCCGGATAACCCCAACCGCGGGATGGCGGAAATCATCATCGGCAAGCAGCGAAACGGCCCCATTGGCACGGTAAAATTAGCTTTTATAGCCGACATTACCACCTTCGAGAACCTGGCCGGACAGCGAAATGAGGCGGCTGCCTTTTCATGAATCCCGTCAGGAATGTAACTTCCGCGAAAATAGTGGTAACTTCGTTTTGGTTTTTCAGGAGCGGAACCTGCGCTTACCCGAAGTCTAGCTTACCTCCCGCTAAAAATACGCGGGAATAACAAGAAAATCTACAAGGTCAATAAATAAATGGCTAAACACTATAATTTCACGGCCATTGAACAAAAATGGCAGGAGAAGTGGCAGACCGGACAATGCTACGCGGTCAAGGAAGACAAGGGACCGAAATATTATCTTCTGGAGATGTTCCCCTACCCCTCGGGCCGCATCCACATGGGTCATGTCCGCAATTATACCATCGGCGATGTCATTGCCCGTTATAAGAGAATGCGGGGCTTTAATGTCCTTCATCCCATGGGCTGGGACGCCTTCGGCCTGCCGGCGGAAAACGCCGCCATCAAGCATGACACCCATCCAGCCCACTGGACCTATGACAATATAGACTATATGCGGAGCCAGTTGCGCCGCATGGGCTTCAGCTATGACTGGCAGCGGGAAATTGCCACCTGCGGGGCTGAGTACTATCGCTGGGAACAGAAATTCTTTATTGAGCTTTACCAAAAAGGGCTGATTTACCGTAAAAAGACCACAGTTAACTGGTGTGAACAATGCCAGACCGTTCTGGCCAACGAGCAGGTCATTGACGGCGAATGCTGGCGCTGTGATTCCCAGGTAATCCCCCGTGAAATGCATGGCTGGTTCTTTAAAATTACCGCTTACGCCGAAGAATTACTGACCGATATGGAGAAACTCGGCGGCTGGCCCGATAAGGTGCTGACCATGCAGCGTCATTGGATCGGCAAGAGTACAGGGGCGGAAATCAACTTCCCCATTGAGAACAGCGATAAGAAGCTCACCATCTTCACCACCCGTCCTGATACCATCTTCGGGGCTACCTTTATGTCCATCGCCCCGGAACATCCCCTGGCCCTGAAGTTATCAAAGGGCGGCAGCACGGAAGATGAGGTTAAAGAATTCATTGAACGTACCAAAGCCGCTAAACAGCGGGCCTCACACGGTGAGGAACTGGAAAAAGAAGGGGTGTTCACCGGCGGTTACTGCCTTAATCCCTTCACCGGCCGGCGACTGCCCATCTATGCCGCCAATTTCGTTCTGATGGAATACGGCTCCGGGGCAGTAATGGCCGTCCCATCCCACGATCAGCGGGATTATGAATTCGCGGCCAAATATAATATCCCCTGTTTAGAGGTCATTCGTCCTCCTGCCGGTGAAATGCCGAAGGATCAGGCCTATGAGGGGCCGGGAACCTTAATCAATTCCGCTGACTTCAACGGCATGGACAATATAAAGGCCAAAGCGGCCATTACTAAAGCCGCCGCCGACCAGGGCTTTGGCCGGGCCAGAACCACCTTTCGGCTCCGGGACTGGGGCATATCCCGCCAGCGTTACTGGGGAACGCCCATTCCCATGCTGAACTGCGGGAAATGCGGCATCCAGCCGGTGGCAGACTCCAATCTACCAGTCCGGCTGCCCACCGAGGTTAAATTAGATAAATCCGGTAAATCTCCCTTGCAGCAACTGCCTGAGTTCTATGAAACTACCTGCCCGCGCTGCGGCGGCCCGGCCCATCGTGAAACCGACACCATGGACACCTTTGTGGAGTCCTCATGGTATTACGCCCGCTACACCAATCCCCATTATAAAGAGGGGATGATAGATCAGCAGGCTGCCGCTTATTGGCTGCCGGTAGATCAATATATCGGCGGTGTGGAACACGCCATTCTCCACCTGCTTTACGCCCGTTTTTTTACCAAGGCCATGCGCGATACGGGGTATCTCAATATTGATGAACCCTTCACCAATCTGCTGACCCAGGGTATGGTAATCAAGGACGGCACTAAGATGAGCAAATCCAAGGGTAATGTGGTCGACCCCAGCACCCTGATTGAAAAATATGGTGCCGATACGGTGCGCCTCTTCAGCCTTTTTGCCGCACCGCCGGAAAAGGATCTGGAATGGAATGACAAGGGCGTCGACGGCGCCTCCCGTTTCCTGAACAAGGTATATCGTTTTGTGGATGCCAACCGTGATTTATTAAAAACTCAGACGGAACCAGGCGTAACCCTGAATCAGATAAGTCGTGATCTGGAGCGCAAAACCCATCAATGCGTCAAAAAATTCAGCACTGATATTGAAAACAACTTTCACTTCAACACCTGCATAAGCGCGGTAATGGAACTTACCAACCTCCTGCTGGCTGCCCCCAATAATAACCGGCAGGAGCAGGCAGACCCGCATATCATCAAGCAAACAGTGACGGTCATCATCAAACTTCTCTACCCCATGGTACCGCATTTCTGCGCCGAGCTCTGGGAGATGACCGGTCATAACGAGCTTCTCGATCACGCCGCCTGGCCGGAATTTGATCCTCAAAAGGCCAAAGATGATGAGATTACCATCGTTATTCAAGTGAAGGGCAAAGTTCGCAGCCGACTCCAGGTCAGCGTGGGCACCTCTGATGATGAATTACGGGAAATGGCCGTAAATGATGAAAAAACTAAAAAATTTATTGGCGACAATCCGATAAAAAAGATTATTGTAGTTAAGAACAAATTAATAAATATTGTGATTTAAGGGCCCCGGGGCATAACAATGACGAGAACAATAAAGATTATCGCGGTGTTCCTTTTACTCTTTCTAACCAGTTGCGGCTATTACAACCCCTATGTTGCCGACAGCGACAGCCGCCCCATTACCATGAGCCGCCCTTTATGGATCAACAATACCGGCGAAATAGGCCTGGAAAACACCATGGATATGTCCCTGTCAAACTGGCTGCGTAAGACTAAACTCATTCACTTAGTGGATAATCCGGCCCAGGCCCAATACGAGCTCACCGGAACTCTGCTCGACATTAATTACCAGGAAATATCATATGGCAACCACCTGCTGGCCAATGAATTACGAGCCAACCTGCGGGTAAGGTTCAGCATTATTGATCACAGTAATAATAAAGATAAAAAAGCAGTCTGGACGCAGAAAAACCGCACATTTACCGAAACCCTGAGCGTGTCAGCCAATCCTACAACCTTACAGGCCAACAAGAAAGAGGCCCTGGCCAAAATTACCAACGACATCGCTGAAGCAATTTACTTACATATAATCAATCACATAATGAGGCTACAGAAGGCTAATTAAGCCAGCCTCAACAATTATTTCCTTTGGAGAAAAAGCCATGACATCCCATCGAAATCTTGCCAATGCCATCCGCGCCCTGAGTATGGACGCCATCCAGAAAGCCAAATCAGGTCATCCCGGCGCTCCCATGGGGATGGCCGATATAGCGGAGGTACTGTGGAACGATTTTATGTGCCACAACCCGGCCAACCCGGCCTGGCCCAACCGTGACCGTTTCGTACTCTCCAACGGCCATGGCTCCATGCTCCTTTACTCGCTGCTCCATCTCACCGGCTATGATCTGACCATTGATGATTTAAAGAATTTCCGCCAGCTCCATTCCAAAACCCCCGGTCACCCGGAATACGGCTACGCCCCAGGGGTAGAGACCACCACCGGCCCTCTGGGCCAGGGCATTGCCAACGCCGTGGGCATGGCCATCGCCGAACGGACACTGGCCGCCCAGTTCAACCGGCCGGGCCACGAAATCATCAATCATTACACCTATGTCTTTCTGGGTGACGGCTGTATGATGGAGGGCATCTCCCATGAGGTATCCTCGCTGGCCGGCACCCTGGGCTTAGGCAAACTAATCGCCTTTTATGACGATAACGGCATCAGCATTGACGGTGAGGTTAAAGGCTGGTTTGCCGATGATACCCCTCAACGCTTTGAGGCCTATGGCTGGCAGGTTATAAGAGCAGTTGACGGCCATGATCCAGAGGAAATTAAAGAGGCCGTGGAAAGAGCCCGCGAGACAGACGAGCCCACCCTTATCTGCTGCAAGACGATCATTGGCTGGGGCTCTCCCAATAAGCAGGGTAAAGAGTCTTGCCACGGCTCCCCTCTTGGCGATGATGAAATCGCCCTGGTTCGGGAGAAAATAGACTGGCCTTACGCCCCCTTCATCATTCCAGAGAAGATTGCGGCGGCCTGGGATGCCAGAGAACGCGGTGCTACCCTTGAGGCTGAATGGCAGCAGAAATTTGAGGCCTACAGACGGGAATTTCCCGAGCTGAGCCAGGAATTAAACCGCCGCCTGCAAGGTGAACTACCCGCCGACTGGCAGGAGAAAACCGCCGCCTTCATTTCTTCAGTTAATGATAAGGCGGAAAAGATTGCCAGCCGCAAGGCCTCCCAAAATGATCTTAACGGCTATGGGCCGCTGCTGCCGGAATTAATCGGCGGCTCCGCCGATCTGGCCAGCTCCAACCTCACCATCTGGGCCGGCAGCCGCAATATAAAAACCGAAGACAACGGCAATTATATTCATTTCGGGGTCAGGGAATTCGGCATGGCAGCCATTATGAGCGGTATATCCCTCTATGGCGGCTTCATCCCCTACGGCGCTACCTTTCTGATGTTTTCCGAATACGCCCGCAATGCCCTGCGCATGGCGGCCCTGATGAAAATCCGCGATATATTTGTCTTCACCCATGACTCCATCGGTCTCGGTGAAGACGGCCCCACCCACCAGCCCGTGGAACAAGCCGCAACCCTGCGTATGATCCCCAATATGATGGTCTGGCGCCCCTGTGATGCCGTGGAATCGGCCGTGGCCTGGAAGGAAGCGATAGAGCGCCGGAACGGCCCCTCGTCCCTGTTATTCTCCCGCCAGGGTCTGCCCCATCAAAAACGCTCTGCGGAACAAATCGCGGCCATAAGTAAAGGGGGTTATATCCTCCTGGAACCGGATGGAGCGCCGGAGGCAATCATCATTTCCTGCGGCTCAGAGGTGGAACTGGCCATGCAGAGTGCCGCTCAGCTTAACGCCCAGGGCCGCAACGTAAGGGTGGTATCCATGCCCTGCCCCAACGCCTTTGACACCCAGGATGATGAATATAAAAGCATGGTTTTACCCACAGGTGTTCATAGACTGGCCGTAGAGGCCGGGGTCAGCGATTATTGGCGTAAATATGTGGGCCTGGAAGGCCGGGTGGTGGGTATTGACTCCTTTGGCGAGTCAGCCCCGGCCGCTGAATTGTTTGAAGAATTTGGCCTCACCGTTGATAATGTTACAGCCGTGATGTTAGAACTGCTGGCCGGTTAATCAAAAAAACGGGGGGGCAATTCTTATTAACAAGCTTTTAGAAAACAGCCGCGTTCTGGCCCCCCTCGCCGGTTACACAGATCTCCCCTTCCGCCTCTTGTGCCGTGAATATGGCGCCGAACTAACAGTCTCGGAGATGATAAGCTGTCATGGCCTTACCTATCAGCAGCCACCAACCATCAGGATGCTGAAAACTATTCCAGCTGAACACCCCTTCGCGGTTCAGCTCTTCGGAGCTGAACCAGCGGTAATGGCTGAGGCGGCCGCCATTCTTAACGATTACCCTCTGGACATCGTTGATATAAATATGGGCTGCCCGGTGCGTAAGGTCGTCAGGAAAGGGGCTGGGGCCGCCCTCATGCGTAATCCAAAACTGGCGGCTGAAATCATAAAACAGGTTGTGGCCAACAGCAAGCGGCCGGTGACGGTAAAATTCCGCAGCGGCTGGAACCACGATGAGATTACCGCCCCTGAGTTCGCCCGCCTGGCCGAAGCCAACGGAGCCTCAGCCGTTACTGTTCACGCCCGCACCTGGTCGGACGGCTTCTCTGGCCGGGCTGACTGGCGGATTATTGCCATGGTTGTTCAAGCGGTGCGTATTCCAGTAATTGGCAACGGAGATATCAAGTCATCAGCCGATGTCCACGCCATGCTGGATGGAACCGGCTGTCAGGCCGTAATGATCGGTCGAGCGGCCTTAGGCGCGCCGTGGATCTTCCAGAAAAATGAATTTATACCCACCCTTAACTCACGCCGCCGAGCCCTGGCCCGCCACCTGGAGTTAATCGCTCTGCACATGAATCCCAATCAATGCCTGGGACGGATAAAAAATCATGCCGGTCGTTACTTTAAGGGCCAAGCCGGCGGCTCTGCCATACGCCAAAAGATTTACGCCAGTCAGACCTTCAATGACTTAAAAGCAGTAATATCCGTTTAAGAAATGGATTTTATTTTTCCCGCTTTCTTATTGGAAGATATAGTTATTTCCGCCCAAAACCGCTAAATTATTTTTTTTTGTTTTTTTAGTTGATTTTTCTCCATTACGTGCTATTTTTAGTAAAAGTTATCAATACCGACTACTATCAATAAATAACTAAAAGGAGACTCGTTATGTGTACATTAGTAACCAAGGAAGCCCCGGATTTCACCGCCCAGGCCGTTATGGCCGACAACTCAATGCAGGATTTGTCTTTATCCTCATATCGCGGCAAGCATGTAATCCTTTTTTTCTATCCCCTGGATTTTACCTTTGTCTGCCCCTCAGAGATTCTGGCCTTTAATAAGGCCCTGAAGGAATTTGAAAAGCGTAATTGCGCGATAATTGGAGTTTCAGTTGATTCACAATTCACCCATTTCGCCTGGAAGAATACCCCCGTCGATAATGGTGGCATCGGAGATATTCAGTTCCCTCTCGTGGCAGATCTCAACAAATCCATATCCCAGAATTATGGCGTTCTCTTAAGCGACGGGGTTGCCCTGCGTGGTCTTTTCCTAATCGACAAGGAAGGTATAGTCCGCCATGAAACCATCAATGACCTGCCCCTGGGCCGCAATGTGAACGAAGCCATCCGTGTCCTTGATGCCCTGCAGTTTGTCGAAGAGCACGGCGAGGTCTGCCCCGCCAACTGGAAACCAGGTGATGAAGCCATGAAGCCCACTGCCGCTGGAGTGGCAGAATATCTGTCTAAACACAAGTAAAACTTTAGTGGTGTCCAATTAGACATAATGGCTGCCAGTCAATCACAAAGGATCTGCCTTCCTTGAAAAACGTGGGTTGTTATATTAAGAAATTTATCAATCCACTCAATACAGAGCCAAAATCAAGGAGGCAGATCTGATGAAAACAATAAAGTACATTGGTTAGACATCCACAAAAAATTTATTGTTTCTGTAAAAGGTTAAAACCTTTGGTGGTCAGCCGTTATTGTCGTAATTGATCACAGGGTGAGACCCGGCAGGCCCCTTGCAAACCCGCCCCAGTAAGCGTTTACAAGGGGCCGGAGACACGAGGCATCAGGCTGTGGAGCGTACATCGGTACGTGAACAGCCCCGATAACGAAGCAGATTCGGTGCCCTGTGATCGCTTACTTATTTTCCTGTTCTATCTTGTACTCTTTAAACAGGCGGATAAACTTCTCCAGCACCAGACGGCTTTCTGCATCCATCTCCACAAACTCTACCCCGGTCTCGAAGTTTTCCCTGCTACCGGGCCGGCAATAAATAATCCTGCCGCGAATATCAACCAAGTCCTCCTCAAGAGCCAGCGTCATGCTCAACATAAACTTAGAGTCAATGCCGAAACAGGTCTCAAGACATATCCCGGATTGCGAGACATTCAGAGTGCGCCCCATACTTTGGCGTACCAGGGTACCATTTTCATCAAGACAAATATAAGATAAATTCAAGGAATCAAACCTTGGATACTGCCGTTTATTTTCCGCCACTATGATGCCCTCAAATATCATCGGCAGTTTTAATACCGCCAGATTGGTTACTCTGTTTTGTATCGGAAAGCTGCAAATTAACTACCAATCTCCTTAACCTTAGCCAAGAAGCATGAACACCCGATAATTATAAAACAGCTTAGCGCCAAAAGTCAAGCTTAAGGGGCCATTCGCACCATAGATCATCATACGATAACGCCCTGAAGAACACAGAAAGATTCTATGACGCCGTCTCTTGCACCTGTTCCACCCTGGCACCCAAATTGATGAGCTTGGCGGTTAGATTATCATATCCCCGTTCCAGGTGATAAATCCGGGAAATTTCCGTTATACCCTGGGCCGCCAGACCGGCAATAACCAGCGAGGCGCTGGCCCTCAGGTCGGTAGCCATAACCCTGGCCCCGGCCAGAAGACCACCCCCCTTGACAATGGCGTTACGCCCTTCAATCCTGATATGAGCCCCCATACGGTTCAACTCGGCGACATGCATAAAGCGGTTTTCAAATATTGTCTCCTGAATCACCGACAAGCCGCCGTTGGTCAGGGTCATCAAGGCCATTATCTGGGCCTGAAGATCGGTGGGAAAGCCTGGATACGGCATGGTTTTTATGTCAACATTACTCAAATGTCCCCGACGGCCCGCCAGCAGCCAGTTGTCCCCGACCTCTATCTCCATCCCAGCCCGCCGTAATTTGTCTAAGAGCATGGGGAGATGATCCGGACGGCAATTATTAATTCTTATCTCCCCGCCGGTGGCCCCCACAGCGATGAGATAAGTACCGGTCTCAATCCTGTCCGGAATAATAGCCGTTTCGGCAGGCCTTAATTCATCCACCCCGTCAATGGCCAGCATATCAGTGCCGCGCCCTTCTATTCTAGCCCCCATGCCGGTGAGCATATCAATAAGATTAGCAATCTCCGGCTCCCGCGCGGCATTCTTGATAACGGTGCGGCCCTGGGCCAGAGTCGCGGCCATAAGGATATTCTCGGTGCCGGTCACCGAGGGAATATCAAAACAGATATTGGCTCCCTTGAGCCGGCCGGGGCTTCTGGCCTCCACATATCCCTCCCGCAGGCTGATGGCGGCTCCCATCTTTTCAAAACCCTGCAGATGAAAATCAATGGGCCGGGCGCCAATGGCACAGCCGCCGGGCAGCGATACCCTGGCCACCCCGCAACGGGCCAGCAAAGGCCCTAAAACCAATACCGAGGCCCGCATGGTCTTGACTAAATCGTAAGAGGCCTCAAAATTATCTATATTATCAGCGTCAATCCGCCACTCACCCCCGGCATCCGGCTGACATTGCAGCCCAAATGAGCGCAGAAGTTTGACAATAGTCCTCGTATCACGCAGATCAGGAACATTACTGATGACATGAGTACCGGCGCAAAGCATGGTGGCGGCCAGCAGCGGCAAGGCGGCATTTTTGGCCCCGCTGATCCTTATCTCACCATGCAGGGGATGCCCCCCCTCAATAACTAATTTATCCATTATAAAATTACCTCACTTGAGCCTGTAATACACGAGGCAGACCGGCATAATCCCGATGAACCATTACCCGCTCATATTTAGAGCTTTTAAAAAGCTGCAAGACATATTCTTCCTGGTCATAGCCAATTTCCATAAAAAACCAGCCGCCTGGAGATATAATATCAGGCAGACCGCTGGTTAAACGCTTTATCTCTTCAACACCATCCTGACCACCGTCTAAGGCGGCAAGGGGCTCATGGCGCAATTCCGGCTGCAGACTGCCTATGACCTCAGCAGCGACATAGGGGGGATTGGCAGTCACGAGAGAGAAGCGCTGCCCGCGAACAAAGGCGCTGTGCCAGTCCGCCTGGACAAATTCGAGTCCCTCCGCCCCCAGGCGGCGGGCATTTTCTCTGGCCTGGAGAAGAGCGGAATGCTCCAGGTCAAGGGCCAGCCCCCGCATCCAGGGAAGCTCCATGGCCAAGGTAACAGCTATTATACCGCTGCCTGTCCCAAGGTCTAAAAACAGCGGCTGTCGCGGCCCGCAAGAAGGTATGGGAGCAGGAAACTGCCGTAATACCTCTTCAATCAGAATCTCCGTCTCCGGCCGGGGAATAAGCACCGCCTCCGATACCGCAAATGAACGGCCCCAGAATTCCTGCTCACCAAGAATATAGGCCAGCGGCCTTCGAGTACGCAAACGCTCCTCCAAGGCCTCCATAATCAGGGAGATGACCGCCGCCGATGGCCGGCGATGGGCCTGCAAAAAAATATCACCACGCCTAAGACCACTGAAACGGCCAATTATAAGCAGCGCTTCAGCCTCGGCCTCAGCCGCCTCTATCCCACCCTCCGCAAGCCGCTGGAGAAGCAAGTTATATAATTCAAAAAAGGTCAAATTTACGACAATTAATCAGTAATGAGTAGCATAAAATTCAAGCCAGATACAACGAGAAGGGAAGCTTATTGAATGCTTTTTAAGGCCTCAGCCTGATAATGAGAAATGAGGGGATCTATAATCTCATCCAATTTTCCCATCATTATATCATCAATTTTATAGATGGTAAGATTTATTCGATGGTCACTCACCCGGCCCTGTGGGAAATTATAGGTGCGGATTCGCTCACTACGATCACCGCTCCCCACCTGGCTCTTGCGCTGGGCAGATATTTTGTCATGCCGTTCCTGCTCAAACTTATCCAGCAGCCGAGCCCGTAAAACCCGCAGGGCGGACTCCTTGTTCTTATGCTGAGACTTTTCGTCCTGACAGGTCACAATCATCCCGGTGGGCAGATGGGTAATCCGCACCGCTGAATCAGTGGTATTCACGCTCTGGCCGCCGGGCCCGGAAGAACGAAATATATCAAAACGCAATTCATCGGGGCGGATATTGAGCTCAACATCTTCGACCTCGGGAAGAACAGCCACAGTAACCGCCGAGGTATGGATGCGGCCCTGGGTCTCGGTTTCCGGCACCCTCTGCACCCGGTGTACCCCTGATTCGTATTTTAATTTACTGAAGACCTTCTTGCCCTTAATGAGGGCGATAATCTCTTTAAAACCACCAATACCAATGGGATTACTGCTTAATATTTCAATTTTCCAGCCCTGGGCTTCGGCAAAACGCGAGTACATCCGGAAGAGATCAGCGGCAAAGAGCGCCGCCTCATCACCGCCGGTTCCGGCCCGAATTTCCAACAAAATGTTCTTAGCATCATTGGGGTTGGGCGGCAGCAGCAATACCTTCAGCTCCTGCTCCATCTGCCGCCGTCTTTGATGAAGATTGGCAATGTCCTCCTTAATCATGGCCAGCATTTCGGCATCGGTCTCGACCGCCAACATCTCTTCACTATCCGCAAGTTCTTCACCGGCACGGCGAAAGTCCTGATATAGATCATCCATCTTAACGACGTGAGCATGCTCCCGCGCTATTTTCTGATATTCATCCCGACAGCCCATCAGAGCCGGATCAGAGAGACGGGCCTCAAGCTCAAGCCGTTTGGTTGACAGATGCTCAAATTTAGCAAACATAAGAAGTACCTTAAACGTATCTACTCCAGTGGAACTGCCGACTACCCTGAAACAAAATAAGCATCACCGGCAGACCGATGATGCTTATAAAACCTTGAACCAGTAAACAGTTAATCCCAACAATTCTATATCAGTCGCCTAAAGGACGGGGCGATAGCTTCAAAAAACACAGGTTTTTTTTACAGATCTACGAAACCAGTTGTAATCAGCGGCCTGGATGAACTCTTACACTATCGAGCAGCATCAACTGCTGGTGCCCTTGGTAAACTATTACAAATTATTTACTGGCTGCCTGAAAATGCTTGGCATATTTTTTCTTGAATTTTTCAACCCGGCCGGCAGTATCAACTAATTTCTGTTTGCCGGTAAAAAAGGGGTGGCAGGCTGAACAAATTTCAACACTCATGGAACTGTCAACGGAACCTAACTCTATCTTATTGCCACAGGCGCAGGTGGCCACAATCTTATGGTAATCTGGATGGATATCTTTTTTCATAGCTTTCCTCTTGCGGATAAATTTTAGGGCTGCCCGTCGTCAGCGGGCATATCAACTGTGAACCGGTTATATTTACCTTGATTCAACGAATAAATCAACTTTTAAGCGTTCATCATCGCAAAAAAATCGGCATTGGTCTTGGTACCCTTCATCTTGCCCAGCAGAAACTGCATGGCATCGGCAGAATTCATCTTGGAAAGGAGATTCCTTAAAATCCAGGCTCGATTCAACTCATCAGGTGACAGCAGCAGCTCCTCCTTTCTGGTTCCGGAACGGTTCAGATCAAAGGCGGGATACAGGCGGCGATCCGACAATTTACGATCGAGAACAATCTCCATATTACCAGTACCCTTGAATTCCTCAAATATAACCTCGTCCATCCTGCTGCCCGTATCAACGAGGGCGGTGGCGATAATAGTAAGACTGCCGCCCTCCTCAATATTTCTGGCCGCTCCGAAAAATCTCTTGGGCCGGTGCAGGGCGTTGGAATCAACCCCGCCGGAAAGAATCTTGCCACTGGGCGGAACCACGGTATTATAGGCCCTGGCCAAACGGGTTATACTGTCTAAGAGGATAACGACATCCTTCTTGGCCTCGACCAGCCGCTTAGCCTTTTTAATGACCATCTCAGCCACCTGGATATGACGCTGGGGGGGCTCATCGAAGGTGGAACTTACCACCTCGCCCTTAACGCTGCGGGCCATATCCGTGACCTCCTCCGGGCGCTCATCAATGAGCAGAACCAGCAGAATAGCCTCAGGATGGTTATGAGCGATGCTGTTGGCAATATCCTTAATCAGCACAGTCTTGCCGGTACGGGGCGGCGCCACGATCAGGCCGCGCTGCCCTTTACCAATGGGTGACATCATATCCATGATCCGCATGGAATAATTATCAGGGGCAAACTCCAGATTGAGACGTTCCTCCGGATGCAGAGGGGTAAGGTTGGTGAACAGGGTTTTCTCCCGATTTTTCTCCGGCAGATCAAAATTCACCTCCTCAACCTTGAGCAGAGCGAAATAACGCTCACCAGACTTGGGAGAACGGATCTGCCCGGCAATGGAATCACCGGTACGGAGATTAAGACGCCTGATCTGGGATGGCGAAACATAGATATCATCGGGGCCGGGCAGATAATTATAATCAGGGGCCCGCAAAAAACCAAAGCCGTCAGGAAGGATTTCCAAAACACCGCTGCCCCGATTATCGCTGTCATCTTTCTCGGCCTTAGCGTCATGGGCCTTTAATATTTCAAAAATCAGCTCCTGTTTACGAAGACTGCTGTAGCCCTCCACCTTGTATTGCTTGGCCAAGTTGGTCAATTCGCTAATTTTTTTTAATTTGAGTTCCGCCAAATCCATAGAAACAATCTCCTTAACGCATTAAAATAACAGTAAAATTAGTGATAACAGCATAAAATATACCGACACAAACACAAATATATTTTATTAAGCGCCGCCAAGCCCCAGGGCCTTGCAGAACGCTGTATTAAAAGAACAAACTCTATCTGGGAGTTATAAAATTGGAAAAATAAA